>JBFJVR010000563.1:0-1524 GCA_041624095.1 Oleiphilaceae bacterium | reverse complement strand
TTTCGACGCCGGCCAGTTGTTGTATGAAAACGTCCCGCTTTTGGGCTCCGTAATCGAGCTGCTCAAATACAGGATGAAATAGAGATGACCGCTAAAAAAGACCGCTCCAATGGCCTTAAATCTGATTACCGTCGTGTCTGGTTGATCGGCGCCAGTTCGGGCATTGGTGCAGCCTTAGTACCTCTGCTGGCCAGTCGCTCGGATAGCTTGTTTATCAGTGCGCGTAACGAAAAGGCCCTCTACGAACTGCAAGCCAGCGCGCTAGGATATGTGCATGTCTTGCCCTTGGATATTACTAAGTCGAACGAGGTGGAAAACGCCTGTAAACACATTAGCGAGCACAGTGGCGCTTTGGATTTAGTGATCATCAATGCGGGCACCTGTGAATATATGGATAGCCACCGACTAGATTTGGAACTGGTTGGTCGCGTCTTCGCGACTAACTTTTTTGGTGCAATTTCGGTGGCAGACAAAGCCTTACCCTTGTTGAGAAATGCTAAGGCATCGGCACGGAAACGGCCAAAGCTAGTGTTTGTATCGAGCAGTGTCAGCTATCAGGCTTTACCGAGAGCGCACGCCTATGGCGCATCGAAGGCGGCGCTGCGCTATTTTGCAGAGTGCCTGAGAATAGACCTGCAAACCGAGGGTTTGGATCTTCAGGTGGTGAGCCCCGGGTTTGTCGAAACACCTTTGACTGACGTGAACGATTTCCCGATGCCGTTTCGTCTATCTGCGACAAATGCCGCGCAGCGGATGATCGATGGAATTGAAGGCAAGCGCTTTGATATCAGCTTTCCCAAACGTTTTACCTGGGTATTGAAAAGCTTTGCCTGTTTACCGGCTAATTTGAAATTCCGCCTGCTCAGGCCGCTTTCCCGTCACTCGGAATCGAGTTGAGACGACATCACTTTTTTGATTCAGGGCAGGACCTTTGATGAGCCAAAACACGGAAACAAAACAACGCATTGCGGTAATAGGATCGGGCATATCGGGCCTCGCGTCAGCCTATTTGTTAAGTCGCGAACACGAGGTGACCTTATTCGAAGCCAATGATTATCTAGGGGGGCACACCCACACCCGCTTGGTGGAGTTAGAAGGACGGCATTACCCAGTGAATACGGGCTTTATTGTATTCAACGACTGGACCTATCCAAACTTTATTACGCTAATGGCGCAATTAGGTATCGAAAGCGAGGACTCGGATATGAGCTTCAGTGTGCGCTGTGAAAACACCGGTCTGGAGTACAACGGAACGAGTATGAATGCACTTTTTGCGCAGCGACGTAATGTGTTCAAACCTTCTTTTTTACGTATGGTGTACGACATACTGCGCTTCAACAAACAGGCTATGAAAGCGCTAGATGAGGGGCAGCTAGACGACCGGCAAACCTTGGGTGAGTTCATCGAGCAGCATGGCTATTCACGTGGCTTCAAGCAGCACTACATTGTACCGATGGGAGCCGCAATCTGGTCGGCTTCTGCCGAGGTGATGATGAACTTTCCGCTGCAGTTTTTTGTCAGGTT
>JBFJVR010000562.1:0-1545 GCA_041624095.1 Oleiphilaceae bacterium | reverse complement strand
GCCCTTGAAGGGCTACTGCAAGAAGAATATGAGCGCCGTAAACGCATCGCTGAGCGAGGTGCCGAAGAGGCGGAGCTAACGCGAGACTATAATGTTACCAAGCGAATTTACGAAGATATGCTCGAACGTAAAGAGCGAGCCCGTTTATCTATGACCTTGAACGTAGAAGGTCAGGGCGTGACTTACCGTATCCAGGAGCCTGCTTTACCTCCTTTGAACCCGGTCGGTTTGAGGTTCTTGCATTTTGTGATTCTAGGCCCGTTTGTTGGCATGTTCTTTGTCATTGGTCTGGTTGTTTTATACGTGATGCTAGACCAAAAAATTCGCTTCCCTGAAAACCTTGCAGAGTTTAATGTCAAAACCCTGGCTGTTGTGCCTCATGTAGCGACGCCATTTACCAAGCGCGTCGTGCGAATGGATATGATCCTCTGCTTCTTCGTTGGATTATGCATTATGAGCGGCTACATTGCTCTGGCTTATGCGTCGAAAACAGGCTTGATATAAATGAAACGAGTTGAAGTGAAAACATTGTATAACGCCGCGAAGCCCGGTGAGGACTCAGCAAGTATGAGGTCATCTATCGATAAGATGGGAGAAGTCGACCGATTCTCTGCTGAGGAGATGGAAAGACTGAAAATTATTTATGCTGGCATGCAAGATTCACGGATACTCAATATTTTTCGTGAATTGCGCACGCAGTTACTCCACGAGCAAGGTAAGAAGAACTTTGTGTGCATGGTCTCCTCGATCAATAGTGGTGGCGGCGCCAGTTATATTGCTAGCAACCTGGCTGCGGTGTTTGCACTTGATAAGGCAAAGACCAGCATGCTGATTGATGCAAACCTCTACGCACCCAAGCTTGATGAGTTGATCATTGGTGAGGCGACTTACGGGATTACTGATTACCTGAGCGACGGCGGTTTGAGTATCAAGGATGTAGTTTACGCGACGGGAATCCCCCGAGTCCGTGTGATACCGATTGGCGACAATAGTGAAGGCGCGGCGGAGTATTTTTCATCAGAAAAAATGACCTCGTTTGTAAACGAGGTGCGCGAACGTTACTCAGACCGATTTATATTTATTGATTCCCCCCCGGTTGCAGAATCGTCCGAAGCAAGAATTCTCGCCGAACTGGTTGATGTGGTTGTGCTCGTTGTACCCCACGCCCAGGTCACTGAAGAACAAATAGAGATGGCGATCGACACGGTTGGCGAGAAAAAGCTGGCAGGCTTGATATACAACAACTAAGAGATTTACATGAAAACGGGACTTTCAGGTAAGTATAGGTGGCTTGCGGGCTTGTTCATCCTGCTGGCTTTGAAACAGGGCTATGCCGTTGAATTGTCGTTAACCGCTAATGCCGGGCTCGAGGCCAGTGATAATATGGCTCTGGGAAGTGACGAAAGGTCGGCAGACGTCATGCAAACCTTTGGACTGGCCTTGGGTGTCGCCGAGGCTGGTAAGTACGTTCAGGCTGATATCAGTGTGTCGGCAGAACATAGCAGGTACTACAATAATAGTTATTCCGATGAAACAGCCTTGAGG
>JBFJVR010000561.1:0-1560 GCA_041624095.1 Oleiphilaceae bacterium | reverse complement strand
GGGCAGGCTAGTTGCCGACATGAATAGCACCGTCCACCGGTAACACTGCGCCGTTGATGAAGCTTGATACATCGCTGGCAAGCATCACCACTGGCCCAACCAGCTCTTCGATATTTCCTAAGCGGCGTGCCGGCATGGTTTTGATATAGGCTTTGCCTTGCTCAGTCTCAAAAAAGGCTTCGTTCATTTCGGTTTTGAACCATCCGGGCGCTATCGCGTTAACGCGAATATTATGCTGCATGAGATCGAGTGCTAAATTGCGCGTCAGGTGCGCTACGGCTGCTTTTGAGGCGCTGTAGATGGACTGTCCCCGTTGCGCACCTATCGCTAATACTGAAGCGATATTAATAATTGATCCGGGCTTGTTGGCGGCCACGAGTCGCTGGGCCGCTGTCTGGGCTACGTTCCATACGCCATTAAAATTGGTGTCCATTACGTGGTCGCGCGTGGCTTCGTCTATTTCAAGAAAATGCTTGGGTGCGGCGATACCGGCATTGTTTACTACGATATCGGGTAAGGCGAGTTCTAATTCTGCTTTGTCGAAGGCGCTAATAACACTGTTTTTATCGGAGACATCCATGCTCACCGCAATGGCCTTTATTGAATATTCCGCTAGTTCTTCAAGCAGGCTTTGGAGCTTCTCCATACGGCGTGCGGCAATAATAATATTTGCGCCAGCCTCTGCCAGCCCAAGCGCTAAGCCGCGGCCAATACCGCTCGAGGCACCAGTTATCAGAGCGGTCTTTTCCGCAAGTGAAAATTTTGTGTAACTCATAGTAGTGCTCCTCAATCTGTGTTGCGAAGGCCGCGCTCAATGTTATCGCGATAGAGCAGGCTAGCATGCCAAAACGAACGCTTGTTCACAAAGGGCGAAATTGACACATCTTTGGTTAAAATGTCGATTCAGGCCGAGGTGATGAATTGCAGCCGGTCCGGGTGCAGCATATGTGGTAAGCCATTAAAGCTTGAAAGGTAGCGCTTGCCGTGTTTAAAAAACACTTCGCTTACTCCGGTATTGCGTGTTTGCAGGTTCATGTCGATGACGGCCGAGTTGCTGCATTGCAGCAGCTGTTTCATCGCCATTGAAATCGCTCCTCCTGAACTGACTACGATTACGGTTTCGTCAATATCGTTATTGCTATCGTTATCAGAGCAGCTGTTATCAAGAGCTGTTGCGATACGACTTTCAAATTCTAGCCAGGTTTCTGTTTGTTGGCCGGTAATATCGCCCTGTGACCAAGCGAGCAGGGCATTTCTTAACAGGCCGAAAAATGCTTTTGGCGTGCTTTCGCTAGGCTGCTGTTCTGGAAATTGTTCGAGGTACTGGCGGCCGATGGCATGAAAGTCAAATTCGTTCCAGTCGGAATCTTCTTGCTGAGAGAGCGACATGCCCAGCCCGGCCATTAGCGAATCAGCGGTTTGCTTATGTCGCAGCAGGTCGCCCCTGATTAACCTCGTCGGCTTTACCCCGAGCTTATCGAAGTGCTCTCCCAGCCAGCGTGCTTGTTGGTGTCCCAGTTCAGACAGCTGGTCGTAGTTGCTGCTACCAAAGGAGGCTTG
>JBFJVR010000560.1:0-1584 GCA_041624095.1 Oleiphilaceae bacterium | reverse complement strand
GGCGGTGCTGACCGACTATCAAACCGAGTTTGGACAGGATGAAGAGTTGTATCGCCTAGTGAAAAAACTGTCTGACGACCAGGTGTTCACGACATTTAGCGAAGCTCAGCAAAAGGCAGTGTCGAATATGTTGCGCGACTTTGAGCTGGCAGGGGTTGCACTGAATGAAGCGCAAAAGCAAGACTACTCTGCCTTAAAGCAGGATTTGTCGCGTTTAAGTAATCAGTTTTCTGAAAATGTGCTGGATGCAACCGAAGGCTGGACCAAGCATATTAGTGATAAAGGCCAGCTAGCAGGTTTGCCTGATAGCAGTCTTGATTTACTGGCGAGCCTTGCCAAGGGGAAGGAGCTGGACGGCTATCTGGTAACACTCGATCTACCGTGTTACCTGCCTATCATGACTTATTGCGAAAACAGAGCGTTGCGAGAAGAAGTTTACCAAGCCTTTGTGACGCGGGCTTCTGACCAGGGGCCGCATGCAGGGAAGTGGGATAACTCTCCGTTGATCGATGAGATCATGGCAAAGCGTCAGGCCCTATCGGCCTTGCTGGGCTTCGAGAGTCATGCCGAACGCTCATTGGCGACAAAAATGGCTGGCAGCGTAGACGAAGTAGTCAGCTTTCTAGAGCGTCTGGCGGAAGAAAGTTTTCCCGTGGCTGAAAAGGAATTGAGCGAGCTGCAAGAATTTGCGCGCAGCCACTACGGAGTAGAGACTCTGGAAGTGTGGGATGTATCGTTCTACTCCGAGAAACTGCGTATTCAGCGATATGATGTTTCCCAAGAAGAGTTGCGCCCTTACTTTCCGGCCTCAGTCGTGCGAGAAGGTATGTTCGCTATAGTTCAACGCTTGTTCGGTGTAGAGGTTGTCCAAAGGGCTGAAGCGGAGACCTATCACCCTGATGTTGCTTACTATGCAATTACTAGAGATGGAGAAGAAATCGCCGGGTTTTATCTCGATATGTATGCGCGAGAGCGAAAGCGGGGCGGGGCATGGATGGCCGATTGCCGTGTTAGGCGAATAAAAGAAGACGGTAGTTTGCAACTTCCGGTCGCATTTTTAGTGTGTAATTTTACGCCGCCGGTAGACGGGCGGGACAGTCTGTTGACTCACAATGAGGTGACGACACTGTTCCATGAGTTCGGGCATGGTCTGCATCACATGCTTACTCGGGTTGATGTAGCTGACGTATCTGGCATTAATGGCGTGGCGTGGGATGTCGTAGAGCTGCCGAGCCAGTTTCTTGAAAACTGGTGCTGGGAAAAAGAAGCCATACCGCTGATTAGCAAGCATTTTGAAACAGGTGAAGCCTTGCCTGCATCCTTGCTGGACAAAATGCTTGCTGCGAAGAACTTTCAGTCGGGTATGCAAATGCTGAAACAGTTGGAGTTTGCGCTCTTTGATTTTATCCTGCATCGCGATTTTAAGTCTGACGAAACTCGTGTTCTCGAGCTTCTCGAACAGGTGCGAGATAAAGTGGCAGTCAAAAAGCCGCCATCGTATTCGCGCTTTTCGCACGCTTTTAGTCACATATTTGCGGGTGGATATTCTGCCGGATACTACAGCTATAAATGGGCCGAGGTGCT
>JBFJVR010000559.1:0-1597 GCA_041624095.1 Oleiphilaceae bacterium | reverse complement strand
GCCTTCACCGTTTAAGGGATGGACGAGTTCGATGCTGGTTTTGGCGTTAGGGAAGAATGCCGCGCTGGTTTTAGCGCTGGGTACGTCCTCAGTCGCTTTCAGGTCCAGGCCGAAGTCTTCAGCGAAACGTTCGATGGCTTTTTGTAAATCCGGTACGGCGATGGCAATGTGGTCTAAGCCTGTAATCATTATTCTGTCCTCACGCTAGTCGTTTAAGAAAGTCATCGGTTGCGGCTTCCTGACGGGCCTTGACCTGCTCAGGTGTTTCGATGATCACCTTCTCGTCGGGAGTGATCTTAAATACCGGTTGCCCCTTCTTGATGATGGTACCGTCTTTTTCGACGAGCACTTTTTCTATAACGCCCGAAAACGGCGCGTATACTTTGTTAAACATCTTCATGACTTCAACAATATACAAGGGTTGGCCAGCGGCAAAATGGTCACCGGCCTTGACGAAGGGCGGCATTCCTGGTGCTTCGCAGGCGTAAAACATACCGCCTGATTCAGCGAGTATTTCGTCACCCTTGGCGAGTGGCGGTGGCACCAGTACCTTGGCCATATCGCTTTGCAGCTCAGCATCAAAAAGCTTCTCGGGAATATGAATTCCTAGGTCGGCATCGACATGTAAGTCGTAAAAGCCTGTCTCGGTGGCGATAATCGGCAGCAAACCCAGAATATCGTTACCCATCTGGTAACCCTTGTGTGCGGCTTGTATAGCTGGCCACTGTGCTTGATCGATGCCCGCGGGGGCTTTTTTGCTGGCTAATGTTTTACACAGTTCGGGGTAATCCTTGGGCTTCAGTCGCGCATTTAATTCCTGATAGAACTCACACGCTGCTTCAAGCAGGCTGTGGTCGTGGTCCCAGATCATGGTGGCAGGCGCGTTTTCGCTATTAAAGTCCATGTTGAGATAGTGATAGCTTTCTTTTAGCACCTCTATAGGGTTGCGCTTCCAGTGCAGCTTGCCTTTGCCATCGACCTTGAATGCCTGCCTATTCAAGCTTAGCCAGCCAGATAACACGTGAGGTTGCTCAATCAAATGTTTAATCGGGCGCGTCAGCAGCAGCTGCTTGCGGCTTAGTATCCCGCTGCATTCTTGTGCTTGTTCTGCGCTTGCAGTAGACGCGAGTTCTTTTTCGCTGATTTGCTGGTAGGCGTAGTCGACCGAGAGGTCCGCCGCTTTCTGTTTTAACAGCCCTACAGCCGTCAAATAGGGCACGATAAACCGGGTCGTTGGTCGGGCATTAATATTGTTGCCGATAAACCAGTTCACCAGCCCGTAATGAAACTCCAGATTCGTCGACAGGTCTTTGCCTTCCAGCTTGGTGATGCGCAGTATTTCGGCAAGCTTTTGGTAGCTGCCGAGGCGTGTTTTACCTACGGTGAGCAGCAGGGCGATATTACTGTCGTAGGCACCCGCCAAGTGATAGCGCATGAAAACTTCGGTGTCGGGGTTATGCAGGCTAATGCCTTGGTCGTCGCGAATTTCGTCAGGGTGGGCATCAGACCAATGCTCAATGAGACCGCCAGCGTGAGGTGCTAGTGCCTGATTGGTAGCATTCAGTCTGGCTTCAACCGCGGCTTTGTTACGGGTGAT
>JBFJVR010000558.1:0-1599 GCA_041624095.1 Oleiphilaceae bacterium | reverse complement strand
CGCTCGCACCCCTAGCCGAACAAAAAGTCATCGCCGACAAACTCGACGAACTACTGGCTCAGGTCGACACCCTAAAAGCCCGCCTCGACGCCATCCCCGCCATCCTCAAGCGCTTCCGCCAATCCGTACTCGCTGCGGCGGTGAGTGGGAAATTGACGGAGGAGTGGCGTCATGAAAATAATGCCGTAGACAAAAATACGATCATTCAATTTGTCGAGAACGAACGTTTGAACAGCTGGATCATTGAGCAGAAGAAAAGTGCACATAGGAAAGGTATACCGTTTAATCTTGACTCAAACATTAAAAAATATAAAAAGCCAACCAGTAACTATTCAGACGAGCTCAACCTTACAGCCATACAATCTGCACCAGAAGGATGGTTAGTCTCTAACCTGGATAGCGTATCAATATCCGTTACAGGAAAAACCCCACCAACAACGGATGAAAAAAATTGGGGTGGGCAAATTCCATTCATTACCCCATCACAAATTAAAATAAATGGACATATCGTGGCACCCGAGCGGTACGTTACAGATAAAGCCGCCGAAAAAACACCGATTCTACCCTCGGGATCTATTCTCATAGTCTGCATCGGTACTATTGGGAAAGTTGGATTACTAGAAAAGGAGTCTGCATTCAATCAGCAAATAAATGCACTTATACCCACAGCAGCAGTCAAGAAAGAGTTTCTTTTCATGTGGGCACAGACCCTACACACATGGCTAAACAAAACATCTAGCGCAGTAGTCAACGCTGCAATTATCAACAAAAGCAGATTATGCTCTGCACCCTGCCCTGTACCTCCTATCGAAGAACAAACCGAAATCGTCCGCCGCGTAGAACAACTCTTCAGCTACGCCGACCAAGTCGAGCAGCAAGTCAAAAACGCCCAAGCCCGCGTTAACCAGCTCACCCAGTCGATACTCGCCAAAGCCTTTAGAGGCGAACTCACCGAGCAATGGCGCCAAGACAACCCCGAACTCATCAGCGGCGACAATAGCGCCGAAGCCCTACTGGAGCGCATCAAGGCCGAGCGCGCTGTAGCCAAACCGGTCAAAAAAGCCAAAGGCAGGAAGGGCGATGCCTAACAACGACGATCAGCAATTACCACTATTTGACCTTGAGCTCAGCCCGAGTGAGAAGCAGCCGACTACAGAAAATGTTGTCGACCGCGAAGATGCTGCCCCAATTAAGGAATCACGCTATAGCAAGTACATTGTCTACGTTGACGAGAGCGGCGATCACGGTATGCAGACGATCGACCCTAATTACCCGCTATTCGTCTTGGCACTGTGCGTTTTCCATAAACGGCACTACAGCGAGAAAGTCGTTTCAGCCTTAGAGAAATTCAAGTTCAATCACTTCGGCCATGATCAAGTGGTGCTTCACGAAAACGAGATCAGGAAGGAAAAAGGGGAGTTCAACATCTTCCGCAGCAAGGAAGAAAAATTTGCGTTTATGGACGAGTTGACCCAAATCATTGAGCGTAGCAATTTCATTCTGATCAGTTGTGTCATCGATAAACGCCAACTAAAGGGCCACGCCGATTCAAATGCCAACCCCTACCATATCGCACTCGGCTTTTGCTTAGAGACGCTT
>JBFJVR010000557.1:0-1607 GCA_041624095.1 Oleiphilaceae bacterium | reverse complement strand
TGCCCTGCATGAATCAATGCATTAGCTGACTCCAACAATGGTTCGGGCCCCCGACGAAGGGTAAGCGCTTCTATCTTTAACATTTGTCCAACACACTCTATGCTATATATCGCGGGCGCTGACGTTAACGGATAAGTGCGCTAACTTCAATTTTATATGCTCGCCGAGATAAAACATCGTTAGCGGCCTCACTTAGCCCATCGCTAGATAAGATGTTTGAATTAGGCCGGGCGGGAAGCTGGCACAAACCAAGGCAGCCGAAATTGAACCAGCCAAATCACGATATAAACGCACTCTGGTCTTTCTCTACTGAGCTATGGCAGCATCGAGACGTTCAACATACGCTTATGGGGCTGCAGGATCAGCAGGGCTATCGTATCAACCCTATTCTGTTTGCACTGTGGCTGGGTACGCGAGGTATTCCGCTGCACGAAACGTCTTTCGCTGGGCAACTTAAGGCAACACAGGCCTGGTACGCACAGGTAATCAACCCGATTCGTTGCGCCAGACGCGCTACACCACTGGCAAATGACGCCTTGCCTGCAGCGAGCCAGATAATACAAACTCTGCTCGACGCGGAGTTAGCTGCCGAGCAGGAAGAACAGCGCCAACTGTGCGCCAGCCTCGAAGCAAAACCAGACAAACACCTGAGCGAAGCAGATTGCCTGCTGCATAATCTCCGGCTGTGCTCAAGACTTTTGGGTCACGAACAGGCTAAAATAGACAGGCCGGCTTTAGCGATATTGTTAGGCCGCTGCGCTACATCTCTCACCGAGACAGATTTGAAACTGCTGCTGGAGACTCCAAATAACTTATGAAATGGATTTATCGTCTGATGACCTTTGCGATTCTGGCAGCCGCGATTACCTTCCCGTTTTTTATGGATAATCACGAGGGCGAACCGATGCTGTCCTTGCCATCGGCCAGTGACTTTATCCCGCCGGTGCTCAAACCTGAAGCGGGTAGCTTGTCTGATGCATACTCTGGCGGCGAGCGCACGGTTTATAAATGGCAGGACGAACACGGAACATGGCACTATGGCGACCTACCTCCCGAAAATGCGCAACAGCCGGTGGCTACCATCAGTGTAAACACCCAAACCAATATTATTCAGAGTGTTCCGGTTGAACAGCCTGCTGAAGCTGCTTCGGCTTCAATATCGGCGTCATCACAATATACCGCGCCAACAGATGCTGAACTGCTTTCTCTTGATCGCGCAATGAACATCCTTAACGAAACCAAAGCCGTGCGCGACGTCATGGAGTCCCGAAACAGCCAGCTCAACGCCATCGTTGGCGAGAATCAGAAGTAAAGCCACTTATGCCCTCAAACAGGATCTATCGCGTTAAAGAAATGTTCTACAGCTTACAAGGCGAAGGCGCGCGAGCCGGGCGAGCCGCCGTATTCTGCAGATTCAGCAAGTGTAATCTCTGGAATGGACGCGAAGACAGCCGGGCAAATGCAGTTTGCCAATTTTGCGATACCGACATTCTCGGAACCGACGGCCAAAACGGCGGTCAATTTGAAACTGCCGAAGCACTGGCGGATGCCATTGAGCAACTCTGGCCAGCATGCGATAAGCAAGCACAGCCCTATGTTATTTTTAC
>JBFJVR010000556.1:0-1613 GCA_041624095.1 Oleiphilaceae bacterium | reverse complement strand
GCTCAAGCTGTGCGGCTTTGGGTTGTTCGTTTTCTCGGTAAGGGTACAAGGCAAAGCGTTCGATCTTGGAATCACGGATGGCCGTGTGAAAGTCGTAATGCTCTTTAAGGCCGAAGTCTTGTTGAAAACACTCGAGCAGGCGTTCGAGCAGGTTTGCACGCTTGGCTTCATGGGTCTCGGCTACGGCTTGTTCGCAGTGCGCGCCATAGAACAGGCGGTTCATATTTAGCTCAACAAAGCGGGTGGCTTGTTGCATCGCCTGAACGTTGCCCAAAATAAATAAACAGGGGCGCAGAGAACATGTGGTATCCGACATCAAACGGTTTACCAGCTGGTTGAGCAGCTCAATGGGAGCAGTTTCGTTACCGTGAATCCCGGCAGAAAGCACGCAGCCGTCGCCCCGAATATAGTGATGTGGAGCGTATTGGAGAACCCCGGTGCTTAACAGCGAAAAAACGCCGTTTGCAGTACGCTGCTGTATTCGCGGCATCGAGGTGCTCAGCGAGTGCGTTACTGGCGAAGCCAGTGTATGGCTCAGAAAGTCCGTATGTGGGTAAAACATCGCTGAGGCTGTTTCTTTCACACCGCCTCCTTTTGCTAAGACAAGGGCCGGGTGTGGGCCATCAATTTGTTCTCTATTTGCCGGAATAGATAGATCAGCGCAAAGGTAAGGCATAGATAGATAGCTGCAACAAACAAAAAGGCCTCGAAGGGCGCATAGTAGCGTGAGTATATGTCGCGTGCTGCGCCGGTCAGATCAATAATAGTTACCACGCTGGCGATGGAGCTGGCATGCAACATAAAGATTACTTCGTTGGCATAGGCTGGCAGGGCGCGCCGCAAGGCGCTGGGAATGACGATGCGTCTCAGGCGCAACCAGGCCGACATGCCATAGGCTTTGGCAGCTTCGATTTCGCCTTTGGGAGTGGACTCGATGGCACCACGAATGATTTCGGTGGTGTATGCGGCGGTATTAAGCACAAAGGCGATAAGACAAGGGTAAAAGGCTTCACTCAATATATGCCAGAAAATCGTATCCTGAATACCGCTGATCTGAGCCGTGCCGTAATAGATCAGGTAAAGTTGAACCAGCAGGGGGGTACCCCTGAATGCATACACATAGGCCCAGATCGGCTTGTTGATCCAGGGGTTCTTGGAGGTACGTAAAATACCAAGTGGCAGCGCAATAATCAGTCCTATCAGCAGCGATAGAAATACCAACTGAACTGTGGTGACCAGACCGCTCCAATAGTGCAACAGCGTCGGGCCGTTAAAAATTTCATTGTCGGCAAACAGGGCGAGGAAGTGTTCCATGGTTAGTTCCTCGCTACGCCTGCATTATATTTGGTCTGCAAGTATTTCAGACAGACCTCCGACACCGCAGTTAGCGCTAGGTAAACCGCGGCAACAGGGAGTAAGAAGGTAAAGGGCTCGTGTACCGCCTTTGCTGCTTCTGAAGCGAGTCTCACCATGTCCGACAGCCCGATGATAGATACCAGCGCAGTCGTTTTTAGCAGCACCATCCAGTTATTGCCCAAGCCGGGCAGGGCATGGCGCATCATTTGTGGGAACATAATGCGTCTGAAAATTTGCCAGCGGGTCATCCCGTAGGC
>JBFJVR010000555.1:0-1621 GCA_041624095.1 Oleiphilaceae bacterium | reverse complement strand
TTCATACCTTCGACTCCACGTGCTTGTCTTCGATTAAAGCGCTCACTGCATCTGCCGCGATATCGCTGGCATCACGCTTTAACTGGCGATGCAGAGACTCGAAGGTGCCCTGCAACTGGTGGCTGGCATGCGCATCCAAGCGCTCGAGAACTTTCTGCCCGATAATTTCGGGCTGCGCCATGTCTTGCAATAACTCAGGCACCAGCTCACGCCCTGCGAGTAAATTAGGTAAGGACACAAACGGCGCCTTCAGCAAACGCCGCATAATGTAATAGGTAATACGCGACACTCTGTAAGCAACCACCATAGGCCGCTTTAACAGCATTCCTTCCAGGGTTGCCGTACCCGAAGCCAGAATAACGGCGTCACTGGCCGTCATCACCTCACGCGAGCGCCCATGCACTAACTGGATAGGCAGGCCCTGACCATGCTCTTCAAGCAAACACTTGATCTGCTCATAACGCGCTTCATTGACACATGGAATAATAAACTCCAGCTCCGGTTTGCGCTCGTGCAGCCATCTAGCCGCCTTAATAAAGCTTTCACCGATATAGCGCACTTCACCGCCACGACTACCCGGTAGAATTGCCACTATCTGTCCATTTTCCTTCAACCCAAGCGCACGTCGCGCCGCCAGTTTATCTGGCACCATCGGGATATCATCGGCCAAAGGGTGGCCAACAAAACGGACCGTAATATTGTGGTCGCGATAGAAGCTTGCTTCGAACGGCAGCAGTGTGAGCATTAAATCAACGGCTTTGGCGATTTTGAATACGCGCTTTTGACGCCAAGCCCAAACCGAAGGACTTACATAATGACCGGTTTTGATCCCCCGCTTGCGTAAGGCACCTTCCAACCCAAGGTTAAAATCAGGCGCGTCGATACCAATAAACACATCAGGTTTTTGCTTGAGAAAATGCTGTTTAAGCCGACGTCGAATGCCGATCAACTCAAAAATTCGGCCCAGCACTTCTACCAACCCCATAACCGACAAACGCTCCATTGGAACGCGCGACTCAAAGCCCTGAGCCATCATCAGCGGCCCGCCTATGCCTTCAAAACGAGCATTGGGGTAGCGTTTACGCAAAGCTGCAATCAAACCTGAGCCCAGAATATCGCCGGAGCTCTCCCCTGCAACCATCGCGATGCACACCGGCCGCTCAGAAACAGGGAGAGTTTGTTGCTCTTTAGAGTTTTGATGGTCTGACATGAAGGTTCAGGCTCGACGAAAACAGATGATTCAAAGCGCTAACTTTGAATCATCTCAGCGGATAATACCGCGCTGGGATTGCTTAATACTATCAACGAAAACACCGACTTCAGGAACCGTCTCTGCCACAGGCTCCAATTGCTCCAGGGCTTCAGACAACTTCAAGCCTTTTCGGTAGACGACCCGATAGGCATTTTTGATCTCGCGAATAATTTCTGCTGAGAAGCCTCGGCGCTTAAGCCCCTCGGAGTTCAAACCATGTGCCGAGGCCGATTGTCCGCTAGCCATGACATAGGCAGGTATATCCCGAAGCACAATACTGCCGCCTGCACTCATGCAATGAGCACCGATTCGACAAAATTGATGAACCATCGTTCCACCGCCCAAAATCACTTGGTCGGCAACATGCAC
>JBFJVR010000554.1:0-1634 GCA_041624095.1 Oleiphilaceae bacterium | reverse complement strand
GTACCGAACGCTCCGAAGTGAGTGAAATATGGAACGTTATTATCGAACTGCAAGATGAATTGGAAGAAAAGCTTAAATTAGACGCGCAGCGGGCGGAAAAAATTGGGCTGGAACGCGACAGGGCAGTGAAAGACAGTGAGACCAAAAGTCAGTTTTTATCGAAGCTAAGTCACGAGTTGCGCACCCCGATGAGTGGTTTGCTGGGTTTTACTTCACTGTTGCTGGAGTCAAAGCTCGATGATAGTCAGCGTGAGTACGCGCAGACGATACAGGTATCGCTCGAGTCACTGTTGCACGTAATCAATGACGTGCTTGATCTATCGCGTATTGAGTCGGGAGAACTCAATATTACCAGTATACCGTTTAGCCTGCGTAGCCTGGTGTCGGGTGTGATGGGGTTGGTGCGAGCCAGAGCCGAGAGTAAAGGGATTCGTTTCGATAGTCGCGTTAGCCCCGAGTTGCCACATATGCTTCGTGGCGACCCCGTTCGCATCAGGCAGATTCTTCTGAATATGGTCTCTAACGCCATTCAGCATACCGATCAGGGGCATGTATTGGTGAATCTTGAGCAGGCGCGTGTCGGGGACGGAGAAACAACAATCAGGATCGCCATTGAGGATACCGGTCTGGAGGCAGATCAGCGTGGTAAAAGTATGGCGGAGCTCAATGCTTTGGGTGTCTCCGGGTTTTCGTCAGAATTAAGAGATAAGCGCAGTGTAGGGCTCGATGTATGCTATCAGTTAGCCGACCTGATGAAC
This sequence comes from Oleiphilaceae bacterium, assembly GCA_041624095.1. Classification (GTDB taxonomy): domain Bacteria; phylum Pseudomonadota; class Gammaproteobacteria; order Pseudomonadales; family Oleiphilaceae; genus PZPK01. The sequence continues at coordinate 876 of JBFJVR010000554.1, read as the reverse complement.
GCGACAATCAAACACGAGTCCCAGGCAGGCGCGGGTACTACGTTCTGGTTAGAAATAACCCTGCCTATCGTTCAGCAGGGTGGCCAGCCTAGTTTGATCAATCTGGCCCATGTTAAAGAGCTAAATGTATTGGTTATTGACTCCTATGAGGTGAGCCGAAAAATTACGCTGGAATTGCTACAAGAGTGGGGTGTGCGTTTTCAGGCTGTCGGATCAGCTAATGCTGCGCTGGATGTGCTGCGCAACAATGACGAGGTCAATGGCGGGTTTAATATGGTCCTATGCGATGACCTGCTTCAGGACCTTGCCGGCATCGAGGCATGTAAGCGTATTCGTCAAATATCACCCCGCGAAGTGGGGATCGTTATCCTATGCTCCAACCCGCAGTTGGGCGATGCCGAAGGTTTCTTTTTATCGGGTGCAAACGGATTTTTGAGTAAGCAGCAGCGTGACCCCTATTTGCGCGAGGTTATGTGCCAGGTATTCGCAGAGCGGACTGCAGAAGAAGGGCACGTTAAGCGTTTGGTTACGCGTTATACCGTGCATGATGCGGTGAATCCACTCAAAGCGGAGCCAGATAGCCAGAGGCAAAATATCGGCAAGGTGTTGTTAGTTGAAGATAATATCGTGAATCAGCAGCTTGCAAACCGCTTATTGGAACGGAAGGGCTTTAGTGTCGATGTGGCGGCCAATGGATTCGAAGCAATAGAGTTGTTCAAGAGTAATGCGTATATGCTGATCTTTATGGATTGCCTGATGCCCGATATGGACGGCTACGAAACGACCCAGATTATCAGAGAAATAGAAAAGTCGCGTAGCTCTGAAACGCGCACACCGATTGTTGCTTTGACGGCACATGCACTGGAAGGAGAAGCC
>JBFJVR010000553.1:0-1644 GCA_041624095.1 Oleiphilaceae bacterium | reverse complement strand
CTTATTAAAACATCTCGGAGCTATATAAACAGGAAAAGTACTAGCTATTCTATTCTTCGGGATTACTGTTGCCCTGCCAGCACCTGCTTCACAATTGACTGCACTCATCTTGATATGACAGACAGCGCTCTCGGCTGGGTGGCCATTTTTAGTCTGGCCTAGGCTTTTGTCATCGCAGAAGCGTTTAGCAACTTAAGATGGAGCTGGGCAATGGGTCGCGCTACGCTGCTAGTATTAATGCCCATTATCTGGTGAACGCTTAATGCTGTCCCATGCCTGTGGCACTAATCAGGGTCGGAGGCAAACGATACGTGTATCCGTTTGCCACTTACCTACAGCTGTGTATCGATGACTAAGTCGATTATCTTGCCGTCGAATACATCTACGTTATCTATACGGCCTTGGAGGTCTCCGGGTTGAGGCAGCGGTTCCCCGGACTTTGACACGCGCGCGACAATATCGGCTCGCTCAACCTGCGACAATTTCACCATTGGGCTCATGGCTTTATCATCATTTAAGGTCACACTCACGGGTAGCTCGCTTATACGGTGCTTGCTAGCTGCCAAAGGCATTGGCGGGCCATCAGGTGAACGTGCAAAAATAAATACCAGATCATTTTTGTTCAGCTTATCGCTTAGCTCGGGCGCAACACTCACCTTAACCACCACCTCTGCCTGTTGACCCTCCTCGCCCTGTACCTTATGCGGATTATCGCTTGGCCATGCTGAGACATCAGCTTCAATACCGGCCAACTGCTGTGCACGTGTAATCCCTGACTGTATCGACGTCTTTGCCGGATGCTCAGGTTCAATCTGCAAAAGCGTCTGCCAGTAGTTGATAGCTTGTGTGTAATTCTCTGAGGTATAAGCGTCGATGGCTAACAACCCCAGTGCATTGGTGTCTTGAGGGTCTTGCTTCATTGCGGAATCAAGTGCCTGCCTGGCGTTTGGGGTCATCACGCTACCGGCTGCAAAATAATGCGCTTGCGCTAACAAGCCGTAAACCGGGGCTGTGCCCTCCCCGGACCTTTTCATACCCTTGATGACCTGATTCAAACCCTCGATGGCCAAGTCATATTTCTCGACGTTCATTGCTGTTCTGGCAAGCAACATCCACCCTTCAAGGTTATCAGGCGCGGCCTTTAATTTTTCGTGCAGCTGCGTAAGTAAGCCTTCCATATCGCCTTGTACAGCAGCCTGACGCGCCTGCTCAAGTTCCTCGGCATCGAAACGCATCGCTTGCGACTGCAAAACCTTTTCATATGAGCCCAGTTTAAAGTACAGCCCATAACTCGCCCCTGCTACCAGAAACACACATACAAAGCCTGCAAGCAGCGAGGTACGACTATCTGTTGACGTTAGTTGACCCCTGTTTTCTTCCAGGGAGCGCGCATCTTCCAAAAGGCTGGCTTCGAGGTCCTCAAACAGTCTTTGGTACTCCGTTTTATTCAGAGTTCCATTAGCTAGCTCAGCGTCGAGCTCAGCTTTACGCTGTTTAAAAATCACGACGTTCTGACGCCGCCGCTCTTCTAGTTCTTCAACTTCGCTGCGGCCTTTTTGAGCTTTAGTGCGTAATAAGGGAAATAAAACAAATCCACATGCGACGCACAACAATACGGCAGAGCCTATCCAAAATTCGCTCATT
>JBFJVR010000552.1:0-1645 GCA_041624095.1 Oleiphilaceae bacterium | reverse complement strand
GCCCCATAACTGAAGGGCACGCCCCCACTGGCGTCGTAATGTTACATGCAACAATTCTCTGGTATACTAAAGAGAACTGGGTACTTGGGGATGCGCTGTAGTTCAAAAAAATTCGTCTGTGAAATCTTAATTTATTCCGAGGTTATTGTATTTTTTCCTAGGTCAAGAATTAATATCACTATTCAGACCACCAACTATATGAGCTCATAAGCCGAGAGAATTGGGGACATCTCGCACGCTCTGGCCTGCGGCGCTGGTTTATTCAAACCGGCTCTCTGGACAGCATGGCTGAGCAGTTACGAAATAAATTCAGTAAATCACAGATTGGGGAGATAAATGGGTAGGGATAGCCATAATCACCCCATAGATAGCTTCAATGGAACGGATCAGTAAGCGAGAGAAGCGATAAAACCTAAAGCGAACAGGGTCAACACGCCGGGGGCCGGGACCAGGTTTCCTAGCAAACTCCCAGCGTAAAAAGACCCAAGTGTTGAGCATAACCAAAGCAATGCCCAACAGAAAGAAGCGCAGGGCCGGATTGCGAGAATTGGTTTTGGCTCGGACAGAACGCATCAGGCGATAGCTACATTCAATGCCAAAACGGCGACGATACCGACGATAGATTTTAGGGGGTGACCAATCAAGTTCAATCACAATAAAGGCCAGCCATTTGCGTCGTCGCCGACCAGTCTTATCGGGCACCAAGGTCGCTAGCAAGGCCAGGTTAGCCTGGGTGCCATCGGTGAAAGTATAGGCGGTGCGATAGCTGCCTCGACCTTTACACAGCGCTCGGGTTCCGCCAGTTTTACCCCGAATGGGGCAAGCTATAAGCGCCGGTTGTTTTTGCTCAGTCAGATAGCTGATCAGCGGACCACTGGCAAAAGCTTTGTCCAGATACAAAACTTTGAAGCTGAAATTCAAGGTTGTGACCCGGCTCAGCAAGAATTTGAGAATATCAAGGGTGCTTTGCTCTGGCAAAACGTAGCGCACTGCCAGGGTTAGACGGACCTCACGCCAGATCACATAAGCACTGGCTGTCCGAATGAAATGCGTTGTGCCTTGTTTGGCTTTACCCCTGCAAGTGACTGTCCGTAAGGCCTCTTGTTTAGCGTAACAAGGTTCATCGTGAAAATCAATCGCCAACTCTAATCCTGTTCGTCTCATTGATACGGGAATATTCTCGGCTAGAGCTGCATTGACTTCACTTTCTTGAGCTCGTAGTTGTCCTATCGGCAAGGCCTCATTCAGATGTTCGCGAACAGTGTTACTATCAGCCACATCGACCAGATCACCACAAACTGCTTCGATGCTGCTGTTTTCCGCACTCGCTTTCAGCAAGATGTCATACAGCATCTCGGTTTGGCAGCGGTAACCTTCCGCTTCGATTGTCAGATGTTTTTTGAGCGTTTTCATCGTCTGATGCCGAATATCTTTGGCTTTTAGTTTCTCTTGCAGTATCATGGTTCAGGGCTCCTTCGGTTTGGGTTTGTTTCGCAACTATCCTTTTACCGAAGTTGCCCCTTTTGTCAACTTTCGTGATTTACTGAAATTCGGTTGCCATTAAGCTGCGCGTTAAGGAGCCAGAATTTGAAGTCGAGGTGCTATACCGAGCTATGCGGCCCAACCTGGCTCGGGCTGACGTGCG
>JBFJVR010000551.1:0-1651 GCA_041624095.1 Oleiphilaceae bacterium | reverse complement strand
TGCAGCGTCGCGTTACTGACGGTCACACCACCTACGAATACCGGCTCAAGCCTTGCGACGGGTGTGATCGCGCCAGTCCGGCCGACCTGAAAATCTACGGCGTTAAGGCGTGTAATTTCTTCTTGAGCAGGGAACTTATATGCGATAGCCCAGCGCGGCGCCCTAGACACAAACCCGAGTTGCTCCTGTTGTGCAAAATGATCCACCTTAAAAACGATACCATCAATATCGAAATCCAGTTCAAAACGCCTTTCTGCCAGAGCGCGGTAATAGTCGATACATGCTTCTATTCCCTTAACCCTCTTTACCTCTTTACATATGGCAAAGCCCCACTCTTGCAAAGACTCAAGGCTGCTTACATGCGTTTGTGGCATTTTTCCCTCTGCGAAGTAGCCAAAAGAATACGCATTCATCACTAGATTCCGCTTCGATGTAATCTGCGGATCAAGTTGACGCAAGCTCCCAGAGGCTGCATTTCGCGGATTTACAAATAGTTTTTCACCTGCCTCCCGCGCTGCTTCATTTAAGCTATCAAATACGGGGCGGGGCATAAATATTTCACCTCGAACTTCGAGCTGATTTGGAAACCCGCCGCCCCTTAAGCTCAATGGAATCGACTTGATAGTCCGGACGTTATGCGTGATATCTTCGCCAGTCGAGCCATCACCACGAGTCGCACCATAGATCAACTTGCCGTGCTCATAGAACAAACTGACCGCAACACCATCCAGCTTGGGTTCTGCTGCGTATTCAAGATCTTCAGTGCTACCCAAGCGGTCTTTGATACGCCGTTCAAAGGCTTTTAACTCGTCATCAGAAAAGGCGTTATCCAACGACAACATTGGTATCTTGTGTTTTATTTGACGGAACTCGCTCAATGGCGCCGCGCCCACTCTTTGCGAGGGGGAGTCATCAGTCAGAAGGTCGGGGTGCTGTTGCTCCAGACTTTTAAGCCTCTGAAACAAACGGTCATATTCGGCATCCGGAATTGACGGTGTATCGAGCACATAATAGCGGTAGTTATGCTCATTGATCTGCTGCTTGAGTTGGGTCAACTCCTCTAAGACGCTATCCATTAAAACTCATCAAATATTGGAAACAGGTAGGGGCGAAACGCCTTAACTTTTAGTTTTTGACAGCTGTTTTCGTTCAAACTCGCGGATTCGCTGCCGACAATGCTCTATCGTCTGCGCGGTCATGACACTGCGGTTTTCGTCTCTCAGCTCACCATTTAAATTGTTTGCGAAACACTGGGCGGTCTCTAGCATGTATTCAAAGGCCTTCATGTAATCTTTCGGCCCGGGCAAACTCATAAAGAAACTCACGCCAGGCGTCGCCAGGTGGTCAATTTTATCCGGATCGAAATAACCCGGTTCAACTGCATTTGCAACGCTAAACTGAATGGGACTTAACAAATCGTCTTCTTCATGGCGATGAAAAATAGACATATCTCCGTGATCCATGCCACACGCTTCTAACAGGGCTTTCAAATCTTGGCCACTAAAAAGAACATCGGGCTTGGCATCTACATTGATGACGATGACTTCCTGTGGAATTTCACTCGCTGGTTCATTGTCGGCTGACGCTGGGGGCGTCAGCCCCTTACCTGCATGCGCCCTGAGCACGCCTTTACCTGCTTCTTCTCGCAAAC
>JBFJVR010000550.1:0-1676 GCA_041624095.1 Oleiphilaceae bacterium | reverse complement strand
CCGAAAACGCTAAGCGCGGTGATCATTTTGGAGACTTCTTTGGCTTCAATCTGCTTTGGGTTCTGTGTTGGCAATAATTGATAACATCCGTCACCTCTGAATAGGACGGCCACGTTCTGTTCGAAGGTCGCTGCTGCAAGTGCAAGGTCTAGTGCTTCGCGCGCAGCGCTGCTCGAATAGGGGGCTTGGCTGCATACGATGAGCAATAGTGGCTTATTGTCGTTTGCTCCGGGCATGTTTCAGGCTCCGAATGTGATGAGTCGATCAGATTGAACGTCGGCTTCTATCAATTGGCCCAAGCCAGATAGTTCGAACCCTGCGAGCAAGTTATGTCCTGTTTTTTCGTTGCGCTTTGCTTCGCGTTCGTTCATTACTCCGCGTCTGCTTGCTGCTGCTATACAGGTCACGATATCTAGCTTGTATTGCTGTTGTAGTGATTGCCATGCTTCGCATAGATTTAGTTCATCCTGAGGCGGAGAGCTGAGGGCGTTGCTGGTATGAACGCCGTCTTGATATAAAAAAACGCGGTAAATTGAGTGCCCGGACAACAATGCTGCGCGAGCGAAGCGATACGCAGAATAAGATGCTTGAGAGCTGAAAGGGGCACCTAGTACCAATAGTGAAAGTTTCATGATCAGATCGCTTCTCTAAAACGGAAAACCCCGCAATCTAGCGGGGTTTTCGGATGCTGCAAACTAACTAACTGTTAGTCGTCGCCACCAAATGCGGACAAGAGGTGCAGCAGGCTCAAGAACAGGTTGTAGATAGAAACGTACAAGCCGATTGTCGCCATGACATAGTTTCTTTCGCCGCCGTGTATGATATTGCTGGTTTCAAACAGGATAGCTGCTGAAGAAAACAGCACAAAGCCTGCCGAAATCGCTAGTGGTAAACCAGGGATGCTGGTGAAGAAGCCCAGTACCATTGCGCCGATCAGTACAAAAAAGCCTGCCATGATAAAACCGGCCAAAAAGCTGAAGTCTTTACGACTGATCAGGGCATACGCCGATAGGCCAAAGAAGACAAAGGCCGTTAGACCGAGCGCGTTGGCTACCACTGGCATCGCGCCAGCGCCCGCAAACATGCCAATAATAGGGCCAAGGGTGTATCCCATAAAGCCGGTTAGCGCAAAGGTACTTACGATACCCCAAGCACTATTGCGTAGTTTGGCAGTCAATAAGAACAGGCCGTAGAAGCCCACCAAGGTGATAATGATGCCCGGGCGCTGCATCCCCATCGATAGGTAGGCAACCATAGCCGAGAAGGCGATAGTCAAGCCTAGCAACATGTAAGTGTTTTTCAGGACCGATGCAACGTCAGACCCCAAAGCGACTTGCGCGTTGGTATTCATGACTGTGCCCAGCTCGTCCTGATGCTGTTGCGCCATTTGGGACTGTGGAAAGCGTTTATCTTGCATTGCATTGCTCCGATAATTTAATTGGGTAATTCAAACGTTTACATACCAATAATAATGACGAAATCCTAAATTACAACCGGTATAAGCTAAAGATTTAGCAAGCATGGCGCAGTATCGGAATCTATTTGAAATTTGCCTTCAATTTACCGTTGACAGCCCATTTTATTCAGGTAATATGCACACCGCTGTCGCCAAGGGCGCAGTAGTAGCGGTGAGCTGGCAGAGTGGTTGAATGCACTGGTCTTGAAAACCAGCGTGG
>JBFJVR010000549.1:0-1681 GCA_041624095.1 Oleiphilaceae bacterium | reverse complement strand
CGGAAATGCCGCATGCCGGTGAAGACCATCGCCATGCCGTGTTCGTCGGCCGCATCAATCACTTCTTGGTCTCGCATCGAGCCGCCGGGTTGAATAACACAGCTCACGCCTACTTTTGCAGCGTTATCGATACCGTCGCGGAAAGGGAAGAACGCATCGGAAGCCATGACTGAGCCCTGTACCGATAGCCCCGCATGCTCGGCTTTAATAGCTGCAATTCTGGCTGAGTTAACACGGCTCATTTGCCCTGCGCCAATACCGATCGTTTGAGCATGTTTGCCGTAAACTATGGCGTTAGACTTAACCATTTTGGCAACTTTCCAAGTGAATAGCAGGTCTGCAATTTCGGCCTCTGTGGGTTGCTTCTTGGTAACCACACTCAGGTCAGACGCGGTGACCAAACCAAGATCACGGTCTTGCACCAATAAGCCTCCATTGACGCGTTTGTAGTCTAGCGCTGGCAAGCTTTCCGACCACGAACCGCACTCCATCAGGCGAACATTTTTCTTTTCTGCGACAACTTGCTTAGCCGCTTCGCTGACTGCAGGGGCAATGATGACTTCTACAAATTGCCGTTCGACGATCGCCTTGGCCGTATCTGCATCCAGCTCTTGGTTAAAGGCAATGATGCCGCCAAATGCCGATTCTGGGTCGGTTGCATAGGCGAGGTTATATGCTTCGAGTAAGGAGTCGCTCTCGGCAACGCCACAGGGGTTTGCATGCTTGACGATGACGCAGGCAGGGCGCGTAAACAGCTTGACCGTTTCGAGCGCGGCATCGGTATCTGCAATATTGTTGTAAGACAAAGCCTTGCCTTGCAGCTGCACTGCCGATGCGATAGACGCCGCTTGCGGGTTTTTCTCTACATAGAACGCGCTGTTCTGGTGAGGATTCTCGCCGTAGCGCATATCCTGTGCTTTGCTCATCTGCACGTTAAAAGTTCGGGGGAAGTGCGCATTACCACCCGGAACTCGCGTGCCGAAGTAGTTTGCAATTGCACCGTCATAGGCAGCGGTGTGTTCGTACGCTTTAATTGCAAGGTCAAAGCGCGTTTCGAGGCTGGTGGCGCCTTGGTTTGCTTTCAGTTCTTCGAGTACGTGACTGTAGTCGGCGCTGTTAACAACGATGTTAACGAAGGCATGGTTTTTGGCCGCTGCTCGAACCATAGTCGGCCCGCCGATATCGATATTCTCAATGGCATCTTCTAGTGAGCAGTCGGGGTTGGCAACAGTTTGTTCAAAGGGGTAGAGGTTGACGACAACCATGTCGATGGCGTCGATATTATGTTCAGACATGACAGCGTCGTCCTGGCCTCTGCGTCCAAGAATGCCGCCGTGAATTTTGGGGTGGAGGGTTTTGACCCGCCCGTCCATCATTTCGGGGAACCCGGTGTGATCCGATACCTCAATAGCAGGGATGCCATGTTCTTTGAGGAGTTTATAGGTTCCGCCAGTAGATAGGATTTCGATACCCAGCTCGTTGAGGCTGCTGACAAATTCAACAATGCCAGTTTTATCTGAGACACTAATAAGCGCGCGTTTTACGGGAACCAGATTGCGTGTATTACTCATGTTTTTTCGGTCCAAACAAGTTGTCGGTGATGGGTGAGGGTGGAAAGCAAAAGGGCGAGTGTTCGGCTCGCCCCTGTATATGATTTAGCCAACGCTTGCTACTTTAGAGT
>JBFJVR010000548.1:0-1728 GCA_041624095.1 Oleiphilaceae bacterium | reverse complement strand
TGTTAGTTGAATAAATGATCAAAGGCCAAGCCGGGCGACAAACACGCCAAAGCCCAACGCTAGAATACAAAATAGTACTGAGCTGCCTATGTAAATCATCGCTTGAACAGGCTCACCTCTATCCAGTAACTCCCATGCCTCCAGCGAGAAGGCCGAGAATGTCGTGAACGCGCCCAAAAATCCGGTCATCAACAGGGGTTTCATGGCGGGCGGCAAGACGCTTTTTTCCATAATGAGTACATATAAGACTCCCATCAAGCACGAACCCAGTATATTTACAGCCAATGTTCCCCAAGGAAACAAGCGACCGCCAATTAAATTCACTAAGCCATAGCGAGCCAGCGCACCAAAGGCACCGGCTACAGCGATAAGAAGAATATGCTTCATTGATCATTTTTGTTAGCAAAAAGAAGCGCAGTTTACCTTGAATCAGGCCCAATTACACGACCGGCACCAAGATAATCCAAGCATTTTTTAACTTAAAATTGAGTCTCATCCCTGGGTCAAGCTCGCTATAAAAGCAGCCAGAAAAGAAGCTGCTTCAGCGCCTGTTGCCGCTCGATGATCAAAGCTTAGCGAGATCGGCATGATGTTTTGGACTTTAATTTTTCCGTCCACAACCCATGGCTGCTTTCGCACTGCACCAATACCAACTATCGCAACTTGCGGCGGGACAATAATCGGGGTTGCATAGCGTCCACTCAAGGTACCAAAATTACTCAGGCTGATCGTTGCGCCTAACAATTTTTGTGGCTTGATACTGCGCTCGTTAACCTCGGCAACGAGTTTGTCGATAAGCTGCCGACACGCCTCTGCCGACAAAGCTGCCGCATCGCGCAAGACTGGCACGTACAAACCGTGGTCGGAGTTTACTGCAATGCCGATATTGATATCACTGAACAGTTGAATGCTCAGGTTTTCATCATCAAACCAGGCATTAAGCACAGGAACGGCTTTACAGGCCGCAACTAGCGCGCTAACCAAACGAACACTGATGTCCTCTTGCTTGTCCCAATGACTGACGTTGGCGTCGTCGAACAGGGTAACTGCTGGCACCAGTTGGTGTGATTTGGCCATGGTCTGGGCCATCACTTTAGCCGCGCCGGTCAGCGCGACCACATTTGCCCCTGCGTTTGGTGTTGGCGATGGAGAATCTGCCAAGGCGGCTTTGCGTTGTTCGTAAATTCGCGCCAATTCAGACCTTGTCAATGAACCATACGCATAGTCCGGCAGTAAATCGCTTAAACCCAGCCTGTCTGCGAACTCCATTACCTCAGCAGGTGCCTGGTTTGCTAGCTGTTTAGCGCCACTGCCGCTAACGATGTTTTGCAGCTCCAAGACCTTGCTCTTCGTAGCGCCTACTCTTGCCGCATCGGCCAAGACAAATGACTCCGTCTGAGCTTCAGTTTTTAGTTCGCTCGCGTCGCTTAGCTTCCCGACGACCGATACACTATCTGTTCCAACTCCTGCATATTCAATAAGGACCTCGCCTACATGCACTGTGTCGCCCGGCGATGCACATAATTTAGCGATGACCCCGTCACAGGGAGATGGCAACTCTACGACGGCTTTTGCCGTTTCAACGACAACTACTACCTGATCTGTTTTAACTGTATCGCCTTTTTCGACATTCCATTCTATCAGCTCTGCTTCTTGCAGCCCCTCACCAAGATCCGGTAGTTTAAACACCTTCATGATGCAGCTCCTCTTGCCCCGAAACGCAAAACC
>JBFJVR010000547.1:0-1773 GCA_041624095.1 Oleiphilaceae bacterium | reverse complement strand
GATAGTCATAAAATAGCGCGTGATATCAGGGTGAGTGACGGTTACCGACCCACCTTCTTTTATTTGCTTCCTGAATAGCGGAACAACCGAGCCAGAGGAGCCCAGAACATTACCAAAGCGCACCATGCAAAAACGAGTCACATCCTGCCGCTTAGACAAACCCTGCAAGACCAGCTCAGCCATGCGTTTGCTGGCACCCATGATATTGGTTGGCCTTACAGCCTTGTCGGTAGAAATAAGCACAAAGGTCTCAACCTTGGCCTTGATCGCAGCCTCAGCGCAATACCAGGTGCCAAAGACGTTATTGCGCACGCCCTCAATAACATTGTGCTCAACCAAAGGGACATGTTTATAGGCCGCCGCATGATAAACCGTATCAACCGCGAAGCTTTTCATGATTACTTCCATACGGTGTTGCTTTTGCACCGAGCCCATCACAGCATGGATCTCAATACTCAAGCCTTTCTTATCCAAATACCGCTGCAGCTCTTGCTCAATTTGGTATAAGGCAAACTCCGAAAGTTCAAATAAAATCAACTTCGCAGGCTTGAGACGCACAATTTGCCGACACAATTCCGAACCTATTGAGCCACCGGCACCCGTCACCATAACCGACTTTTTAGTTATGCAATCTGACAGCAACTCTTTGTCTGCTGCTACCTCATCACGCCCCAGCAAATCTTCAATATCAACGTCACGAATCTCTTCTATTTTCGCCTTGCCACTTACCACGTCGTTCATATCCGGCATGGTTTGCACAATAATCGGGAGTTTTTCAAGGACGCGTATCACTTCTGCCCGGCGAGACTTAGGCGCATGCCCCAAAGCCAACAAAACCCGCTTAGCCGTGTACTTCGACACCACATCAGACAATTCATCAGCGGAGTACACACGAATGCCATTTAGAATACTGCCCTGCTTAGCGGTATCATCATCAACAAATGCAACTGGTTGCACCTCTTTGCCATGAAACAGTATAGAGCTGAGCTGCAAGCCAGACTTACCCGCCCCGTAGATCACCACTCGCTCTTTTTTCTTCATCACACGCCGGTGAACTAAAGACCGCACAATCATGCGCGAACCACCCACAAAGATAAGTGCCAAACACCAATAAATAATCGGTACAGAACGAGGGATAGGCGCCTGAAGCGCAAAGCCAACTGCGGCTAAGACCAAGGCCGATAAGGTCACCCCAGTAAACACCGCCACCATGGCGTGGTTGCTCATATAGCGTATTACCGCCCGATACAAACCCAGGCGGGTAAAGACGAAGATACTGGTTAGAACAGTAATGGCAGCTGCAGAAAGAATGCTGGCTTCGCTGGTAAAAAACAACTCATCAAGCCTAAGACTAAAGGCAGCCCAAAGGGCCAGAGGCAAGCAAACGGAATCAGTAAGTATCGATACCAGGCGCTTTTGATAGCGCGGCAAATACAGCAGGGAGTTCAGCACGTCCTAATTATCCTTATCTCTTCCGAGAGCGCATTGTATTATTCTGATGGACATTAGCAAATGTTCTTAAGGTATTCTAGGCCACTGAAACAGGATTAACACCTATTCAGCACCAGAATCTTAACTAACACCACTTAGAACTTCGTTCAATCGCGCACAGAGTTGGTGCCTCTGCTGGCTCGAAATAGTAGGGTGGACCATAAACATCAAGCTAGCCTCTCCTAAAGCCTTGGCGATAGGCAAACGCATTTCGGGCCGATACGCAGTGCCTTCGAACGCTTTCTCGAGATAGACTTCCGAACAACTCCCCTGCATACAGGG
>JBFJVR010000546.1:0-1797 GCA_041624095.1 Oleiphilaceae bacterium | reverse complement strand
CTATCACGGAACCTGCGTTTATCGGTGAAGACAGCTTTGTTGATACCCTGGATAGAATTCTAGCCCTGGAAAGGGTTCATGCTCATCTTCATTTTCTTTCTCCGCTCGATGCGCGTCGTTACGATAGAAAGTATTTGTGTCGTCGGAGCAAAAAAATGATTGCAGCTGTGATTGCTCAAGCCGACAAATAGTAAGCAAAAAAAAGCCCCGATTAGTCGGGGCTTTTTGGTGGTGCTTAGGCTAAACAGCCGCTTGTTATGACTTTGGGTAGTCCCGCTTGTCGTAACCGGTATATAGCTGCCTTGGGCGACCAATTCTATAGCTTTCGCTTACCATTTCGTTCCAATGAGAGAACCAGCCGATGGTACGTGACATGGCAAAAATAACCGTAAACATTGACTCTGGAATTCCGATCGCTTTAAGAATAATGCCGGAATAGAAGTCAACGTTCGGGTAAAGCTGACGCTGTACAAAGTACTCGTCTTCGAGAGCGATCTTTTCAAGCTTCTTCGCGATCTTCAGCAAAGGATCATTCTCAAGGCCCAGCGTGGTCAGTACTTCTTCACAGGTCTCGCGCATTACTTTGGCGCGAGGGTCGAAGTTCTTGTACACCCGGTGTCCAAAGCCCATCAGGCGGAACGGGTCGTTCTTGTCTTTGGCTTTTGCAACGTATTCTTCGATGCGTGATTCGTCACCGATTTCGTTGAGCATGGTAAGTACGGCTTCATTTGCGCCGCCGTGTGCAGGGCCCCAAAGTGCGGCAATGCCGGATGCAATGCATGCAAAAGGATTGGCGCCTGTGGATCCTGCGAGTCGCACTGTTGAAGTCGACGCGTTTTGCTCGTGATCCGCGTGCAGCATGAATATGCGGTCCATTGCCTTGGCGATAACAGGGTCTATCTCCATGTCACCTGCTGGCGTGCTGAACATCATATGCAAGAAGTTTTCTGCGTAACCAAGGTCGTTACGAGGATACATGAAGGGCTGACCAATCGAATACTTGTAACACATAGCCGCTAAGGTGGGCATTTTTGCAATCAGTCTGAAGCCTGCGATTTCGCGATGCTGTTTGTCTGAGATGTCCATGGAGTCATGGTAGAAAGCAGAGAGTGCACCCACTACGCCGCACATGATGGCCATCGGGTGGGCATCACGTCGAAAGCCGCGGAAGAAGTGGTTTACTTGGTCGTGAACCATGGTGTGGTTTCGGACGGTCGCTCTAAAAGCAGCTGACTCTTCTTTGGTTGGCAGCTCTCCGTGAAGAAGGAGGTGACAAAGCTCAAGGTAGTCTGAGTGCTCTGCAAGCTGCTCAATGGGGTAGCCTCGGTGTAATAAAACGCCTTTTCCGCCGTCGATATAGGTGATCTTGGATTCACAGGCGGCTGTCGAAACGAAGCCCGGATCGTAAGTGAATACACCTTCTGCGACCAAGCTTCGAACGTCAATGACGTCTGGGCCAACTGAGCCAGAATACATAGGTAAATCGATGGTTTTACCATCTACCGATAACTGAGCTTTCTTATCAGTCATGGTGTTCTCCTGTTACTGAAGTTTATTCCAAGTCGAGGCGAGTATTGCGGCACTTCGAGCTTGCTGAGATAAAAGTTCGCGCATTATGACAAATAGAATGACTATAGTCACCCTCGCATAAATAGCTAGTGCCTGCATATTTATGTGGCAATTATTTTTACATGAAATTTAAGCCGCACAAAAATGATGCTGAGCTCAGAATTGCTCACCACCTTGGTGCAAAAACACATCAAAATCGATGTTAACCCACTGTTTAAGTGGAGATTT
>JBFJVR010000545.1:0-1803 GCA_041624095.1 Oleiphilaceae bacterium | reverse complement strand
TCGGGCGGCCGCACGAAGCGCTCGGGGTTGCGGTGGCACTCCAGGCACCAGCTCATCTGCAGCGGCGCGCCGCCCATCACGCCTTTTTTAACTTCTTCTGCCAGGTCATCCATGCCAACAATATCCGCACCCGCTGCTTTTGCTTTCTCAGCATTCTCACCCTGAGTAAATACAGCAACCCGGACAGTTTTACCTGTTCCATTTGGCAATACGGTAGAACCCCGAACAGCCTGATCAGATTTACGTGCATCGACACCTAGATTCACCGAAATATCTATCGACTCACTAAACTTCACACTAGATGACAACTCAGACAACAAGGCAACCGCCTCTTCTACTGAGTATGCTTTACCCGCTTCAACTTTCTCTGCGATCAACTTTTGACGCTTACTTAGCTTAGCCATTAGTTAACCCCCTCTGTGTTCAAACCCATGCTACGAGCCGTACCAGCAATAATCCTGACTGCCGCATCCATATCAGCCGCATTCAAATCCGGATCTTTAGTCTTAGCAATCTCTTCAAGCTGTGCGCGCGTCACCGTACCGACCTTATCGGTATTAGGGCGTGCACTTCCGCTTTTGATTCCTGCTGCTTTCTTTAACAGAATGGCCGCAGGAGGCGTTTTCATAATGAAGGTAAAGCTCTTATCGTTATAAACCGAGATAACGACAGGCGTTGGCAGACCCGGCTCAATGCCTTGAGTTTGCGCGTTAAACGCTTTACAGAATTCCATGATGTTAACACCACGCTGACCCAGCGCGGGACCAACAGGTGGACTTGGATTTGCCTGACCGGCAGGTATCTGAAGCTTTATATAAGCATCAATCTTCTTTGCCATTTTAGTTCTCCTCCGGGTTCAAACGCTTAAATTAAGCTCCCCATATAGACAGAAAAAGCCCACTTCGCTATTCAGCGAAATGGGCACTGATTTTTTACACGCTAATCTTTTTCGACTTGACTAAATTCCAAGTCGACCGGCGTTGACCGCCCAAAAATAAGCACCGCCACTTTCACGCGACTCTTTTCGTAATCCACTTCTTCTACCACGCCATTGAAGTCCGCAAAAGGCCCATCAACAACCCGAACCACTTCACCCGGCTCGAACAAGGTCTTAGGACGCGGCTTCTCGGCACCCGTCTCAATCTTCTGCAATATCGACTCGGCCTCACGATCACTGATAGGTACAGGGCGTTCAGCCGTCCCACCAATAAAACCCATTACACGTGGGGTAGACTTCACCAAATGCCAAGCGTCATCATCCATATCCATCTGAACAAGCACATAGCCCGGATAGAACTTCCGCTCACTCTTGCGCTTTTTACCGTCACGCATCTCGACCACTTCTTCAGTCGGAACAAGAATTTCGCCAAACTTACTCTCGAGACCTTTAAGCGCTATTTGCTCCTGCAAGGAGCGCATAACATGCTTTTCGTATCCTGAGTAGGCGTGAACAACGTACCAAGCTTTGGACATCAATATCTCCTACTAACCTATAACCAAGGATACAATCCAACCAATTAGCGAGTCTGCCCCCCATAACACCAGGGCCACAAACAACACAAACACGACAACAATCGCGGTTGTTTGCATCAACTCCTGGCGCGTAGGCCAAACCACTTTACGTATCTCTATTCGCGCTTCCGAAACAAGCTTTGCAAAACGCTTACCTTTTTCGGTCTGCAGCGCCACCCAACCTGCCACGACAGCAAGCAACAACAGAGCCAACACACGATAAAGCAAAGACTCAGCAGCGTAATGGTAATTACCCACCACACCAACAGCTACCAGCACAAAAACCAGCAC
>JBFJVR010000544.1:0-1804 GCA_041624095.1 Oleiphilaceae bacterium | reverse complement strand
GTATTCACCCCGGCTTTTATGCTCCCCATAAGGGTGATACATCCGGAAAGATCAATGCTCAGGCTTTGTTGTCGGTGACACCGCCTCCACAGATGCCTTCGACACTTGAGGCCGGCACTATTTATGGTTATTGCGTGGGTGAACCCTGGAACCAGCAGGCGGTTTTCAAGGGAATAGGTGTTCCCGTCATTACCGATTACGAGATCTGGAAAAATAATCCCGAGAAAGTCTTTGGTATTACGGCTGAATTTGCCGAGAAATACCCTAACACCACAATACGTTTAACGCGCGCGCTTATTCGTGCCGCCATGTGGCTTGATGCTAACGATAATGCTAATCGACCCGCAGCGGTGAAGATCCTCTCGCAATCTAACTATGTGGGTGCAGACTACGATGTCATAGCGAACAGCATGACGGGCACCTTTGAATATGAAAAAGGTGACAAGCGCGAAGTCCCGGACTTTAACGTCTTTTTCCGCCATCACGCGACCTACCCCTACTATTCAGATGCCATCTGGTACCTGACGCAAATGCGTCGCTGGGGGCAGATATCGGAGCACAAGTCAGACGACTGGTACAAGGAACTGGCGGCATCGGTATATCGTCCGGACATCTACGCCAAAGCGGCGAAGTCACTGGTTAGCGAGAAACTAGCCAGCGCGAGTGACTTCCCTGACTTTGGTTCGGAGGATGGCTTTAAAGACCCTCAGGCGGATTTTATCGATGGCATCGTATTCGATGGCTCAAAGCCAAACGAATACATTCAGCAGTTCGAAATCGGTTTGAAGCAGGGTGACAAGCTTTAAGCAAAAAGAGGCCGGGTAATTGCCTGTGCAATTTGGCCGGCCTCAAGAATACGGCTTGTATCGGCAGCAACGAAGCGCTTTGAAAAGGCCCACAGGCAAACATTGTCATAGAGATTTAGGAGTGGAAGTATGTCAACGACGACATCAATTGAAGAAAAACCGGAACCGCGTATTGAATGGCTGGAATCAGTACTGGCCGTTTGCGCAAACTTGTCTAAGAAGTTACTGGCGCCCGCGGTTGGTCTGGTTGTTTTCCTGCTGCTGTGGACTGTAGCCGCACAAAATATTGATACATCCTTGGGTAAGTTCCCGGGGCCGAGTGCGGTTGTCGAGCAGTTTTCTTCTCTATATCAAGAACATCGCTCCGAAAGAGGCAAGGAGGCCGCCTTTTACGAACGGCAGGAAGCACGTAATGCTGCTCGTTTGGAGCAAGACCCGGACTATCAGGTAAAAATAAGATCGTATACGGGTAAGGAAACTTTTCTCGATCAGATTATCACCAGTTTGCTTACCGTAATGAGCGGTTTTGTGCTGGCTGCGGTGTTGGCAATTCCTTTGGGTATCGCAGTGGGCTTAAGCGGCACGCTAAACGAGGCAATAAATCCCATAATTCAGATTTTTAAGCCGGTTTCTCCCTTAGCCTGGTTGCCCTTGGTGACGATGGTGGTTAGTGCGGTTTATGTTTCGCCCGACCCTGTGGTGCCAAAGGCCTTTTTGAATTCGATGATCACGGTCACGCTATGCTGCATCTGGCCGATGGTGATCAACACCGCAGTGGGGGTTGCCTCGATTGATCAGGACTTGATCAACGTGAGTAAAGTATTGCGTCTTCCTGCGCTAAAGCATGTGCAGAAAATTGTTCTGCCGGCGGCAATACCGATGATATTTACCGGAATGCGCTTGTCCTTAGGGGTTGCATGGATGGTACTGATCGCTGCCGAAATGCTGGCGCAGAATCCTGGCTTGGGTAAGTTTGTTTGGGATGAATTCCAAAATGG
>JBFJVR010000543.1:0-1814 GCA_041624095.1 Oleiphilaceae bacterium | reverse complement strand
GCGCTGGAAAGAATGGGCCAGCGGAATTGAAGTAAATTTAAGTAGGCCAGCTTTCTTGGCGGTATGGAATGAGGTTAAAGAATCTGCCGAAGGCTCATTTTCATACCTGGAGAAACTAGAAAAGGAAAATTTTAGTATTGGAGCTTTTGGCTAGAAATGCATAATAAAAGCCGACAGTTGGACAGCCAAAACTTTGCACCTTTTGTTCTACTCGCTAGCGCCCAAACATTAGCACAAAAGGCGCTCCGTTCCGGCTGCCGCTGCGGTTGGCGTTATATTTCTAAAGGAGGCATGGCGTGATCGAGAATGTGGCAGTAGGGCTCGTAGTAACCCTGCTCGGAACTCTTCTAATCTACGCATTCAAGGCCAGGCAACTATATTTGGTAATGCCGCGTTTGTTCTCCAATTACCTGCTGTCGACGAACGGCAAGCTCGTGGAACTTCGAGTTTTCAACAAAGGGAGAAGTGCCGAAACGGACGTCCGAATTGCCTTGGACCCAGAACTGACGTATGAAATCGTAGCGTCAACGGATAGCACTTCCACAATTGTGAATTCGACAATCGACGTGCCCCGAGTCCCACCTGGAGATGATTACTCTGTGCTATTGTTGGTCGAAGGAGGAACATTCTCCAATTCTCGGATATCAGGTATTTCATCTGCATCGACAAAGGGGCGCGTGCTTGATCAGCTGACTGAGGTGCCACCAAATGCGGGAACAGCACTGCTCGCAGTTATTTTCGGCCTAGCCTTGATCGGCACTCCAATTGCGGGGCTTGAAGGCTTTGATGTATGGAAAAAAAATCAGGAGAAAAAGGAGTTAGCTGAGCTTAATGCAGCGCTTGACAACAGGTGGTCGGACTTGGAGCGCTATTCAAATTCTGGATTTGCGAAACTATATGGTGCAGGCGAGTTCCCCTTTCATCAAACTTCTATTACCCGAAATGGTTCTAGGGTCAAAGTAACCTTCACGGTCATAAATCGGGCAGCGGCTGAGCTTGAAGTGCGTGTTCGTCCCGAGTGGCCATTTAATGACGATGACCCCGCACCTTGGGAGTCATCTATCTATGTGTCCGTCACGGTTGGCGCAGCCTCTAACGATGCGATTGATCTCGAACTGTACTGGCCGAAGGGAGAAAAAGGGTCCGCCGGTTTCAAGTTCAGTTATTCTGTTGGTGCTGATACATATCTCAGTGCTCAGACGAAAGTGGATATCGACATATAACAGCGACGTTATGAGTAACTTGAAATGAGCGGGGCTATTCTCCCATATTTGCTTCTTCTGCTTTTCGGAGTCATCTTGTACGCCTTCGACAAGGTACTGTTCATTCTTATAATTGGAGCGTTACCGTCATCATGAGTGTCACGCATAACAAGCGCAAGCAGTCGCCCCCGATGGTCGCTGGGACGCCTAAAACGCTGCGCTTATTTGTCTGCCCCTGGCGTGGGCGTTGAGGCAGGCGGTTTTATCTATTTCGACTGACTGCTTATTACCACTAACAGAAGCTATAACAAGTGTTTTTAAGCTAAGCCCAGACTCCAGAGCCCCTTTGTTTTCCGCACTTTAAATGTCTAATTATTGCACCGACGCCACCTCCGGTGACGCCGATATAGCGTTGTAGAATTTACATCATTTCCTTCATCAAAGCCTGAAGTGCCGCTTCGCGATTGCCCAGCAATTCTTGATATTGGCTTAGCATGTTTTGCTTTTCTTTAAGCTTGGCCATTTGCGGGCCGTAGTCGCTGCTGAGCTTGGCTTTGAGTTCGTCTTCTGCCTCGCCAAGTTTGGCTTTGAGTTCTGCGCCAAGAACATCGC
>JBFJVR010000542.1:0-1823 GCA_041624095.1 Oleiphilaceae bacterium | reverse complement strand
GCTTCTCACTATCTATGGGACAGCGAGCGTAATCTCGAAAATGCAACAGGTCTCGACTTGGGTGCCGAGCTGCCACTGACAGAGCAGCTATCGATAGAGGCCTGGCTGTCGGGTGTGGATGCCGACATAGAGGGCAGCAGCGCTGAGTCTGAAGGCGAACGTTATTCCCTGGGTGGGCTTTACCACTTTGCGGAGCAGGAGGAAACGCTGCGGCCCTTCGTAACGATGGGTGTTAGCCATCAGGAGCTAACGGACAGCGCGGATCTGTCACACGACGAAGCCCTGGCGTATCTAGGGGGCGGGGTAAAAAAATACTTCGACAATAACGTCATGTTGCGTGCTGAACTTTTGGGGATGAATAGCCTGGACAACGAGCTTACCGATGTTGCAGCACGTATCGCTATTGGTTATGCCTTCGGTCGCAGCGTGTCGCGACCTGTTTTGGCAGACCGCATAGAAGAACAAGAACAGGTTGCCGTTCGCGAGCCTGAACAGCCAAGTAAGCCGAAAACGCCTGTGCAGCAAGCTACAGTTCCGCCAGCCGACACAGACGGTGACGGTATTGCAGACGATCTGGATCAGTGTGCAGGCACCAAAGCATCTTATCGCGTAGACCAAAACGGCTGCCCCATTATGTTGAGCGAAAAGGTTTCCATCGCTCTGAATGTGATTTTTCCTACCAATAGCGCCGACATTCCCGATGCGAGCTTGCCGGAGATAAAACGTGTCGCTGACTTTATGCAGCAGTTCCCGAACACCACGGTAACGGTAGAAGGGCATACTGATGATAGGGGCCGTGCAGCTTACAACAAGTCGCTCTCGCAGAAACGAGCCGATGCAGTTCGTTTGTCGTTGATCAATGACTTTTCGCTAGGCCGCGAACGTGTTGTAGCAATTGGTTACGGCGAAGAAAAACCCATTGCCGATAATGGCACCGCAGAAGGCCGTAAAGAAAATCGTCGTGTTGTCGCGGTAGTAGAGGGTAACGCCCAGAAGCCCGCAGTTAAGTAAGCAAAGCGTTTTAGCTCTTGATCGAGTAGTTAATAACAGAATACTCGGTGAAGTCAGCAGTACCGGTGAGGTATCTCAACTAGCAGATGTCTCGATCAGGAGCTTTTTTTAACCCATCTTGAAATAGTTTTAAGGAAGCATAATGGAAAATCTGGATCAAAACCTCGAACAAACTAACGAGCAAATGCAGGAGCTGTTGCAGACAGCCTACACCATGCTCATGACCTATGGCCCTAAACTCGTACTTGCAATTCTGGTATTGCTGATCGGCTTATGGATTATTAACAAAGTCGTGGGAGGTTTAAACCGTAACCTGACTGAAAAGGTAGATGCAACACTGGGGCAGTTTGGCTCTAGCCTATTATCGGTGATTCTTAAAGCGGTATTGCTGATCTCGGTTGCGTCGATGATTGGTATTGAAACCACTTCGTTCATCGCAGTGCTGGGTGCGGCTGGTTTAGCCGTAGGTTTAGCCTTACAGGGCAGCCTAGCAAACTTTGCTGGCGGAGTACTGATTCTATTGTTCAAGCCTTTTAAGGTCGGCGATGTGCTCGAAGCTCAGGGTTTTATTGGTACGGTAAAAGAGATCCAGATATTCAATACCATTCTCAAGACAGGCGATAACCGGATCGTGATTATCCCTAATGGCGCCTTGTCCAGCAGCAGTATGGTTAACATCAATCAGGAAGCAACCCGACGTGTGGATCTCACCTTTGGTATTGGTTACGGAGACGATATCGATGCGAGCAAACTGGCATTAAATGAAATCATTGCTGCGGATGAGCGTATTCTTAAAGACATTGATCCGCTTG
>JBFJVR010000541.1:0-1826 GCA_041624095.1 Oleiphilaceae bacterium | reverse complement strand
GTCGAAGATCCCGTCGCCGCATGCTTTAGCCTCCCTTTATACAACACTCCCATGTAAGCGCCGAAGTGCCGCGAATACCGATAATTAAACGCGCCATTTACCATGTGCATCGGCACTCCCGCTTCCCGCGAACCGCTTTGCTTATTGACTGCATACTGATAGGTATAATTTAGATTGAAACTTGAGCCGTCGCGCAAACGTGCCTCATAGGCTGCTTCAGCACCGTTAGTTCTCAACTTGCCACGATTTCCTGCGACATTATTACCGCTGCCATCGGGCAAAAAGTTGATCAAGTTACGGATACTATTCCGAAAAGCGGTAAGCTGAATCTCGTTGTGCTTATTCAGCTGCCCCCTTAATTTCAATTCGAAGGTCTCGATTTCTTCAGGCTGGGTTTCGGGGTCTCCGGTAATCGACGGGTTGTTTATATTATAAAGTTCAGCAAAGGTCGGAGCCCGAAAGGCCTGCCCATAAGCGAGCGTAAGATAATACTGATCTACCACCTCCCAGGTCATACTGCTGCGCGGATTAAACGAGCCTCCAAAGTCGCTATATCGATCGTACCTCGCCCCAAGTATGACGCGGAGTCGCTGATGCACATCCCAAATATCCTGAGCATAAAACGCACTGATATCCCGCCGATGTACGCCGTTCCAATTGAAGGTATCAGTCACATCCTGATATGGCGGAGCAGGCGCGTAGGTAAGCGGATTAAAATTAGCAAAGTGAGTGACATCAAACTGGGTTTGGTGTTCGAACAACAATCCCGTCAAAAACTTGTGGCTATCCCGCTGATACGAAAACTGCAGCTCGCCTCCAAGCTTTTCGTTTTTGACTTTGGCGCTGCCTAACATACCGTCCGGAAATGCCCCACCTCCAAAACCGGGAAAACCCTCCGAAAAAATCTCCCAATAATTATTGGCCTCGAAATGGTCATGGTAAACCCGTACATTCACCTCCATACGCGCTGCCAGTTCCCGCTGATAGGCCATCTCTAAAAAATAATCGGTATAGTCTTGCTGTGACTCATCATTTAAGGCTGACGCCACCCCCACGAAGGGGCCCGCCTCTCGATTCAGGTACTTCCCCTGAAAGCTAAAATTGCCAGCTTGCATATTTAGCCCCAAATCGTATCGTTTCTGCTCGTAACTTGTAGAACCACTGTTACCTGCGGAATCCGAAGCGACATACTCATCCAAGCCCTCTGAATCGAGTACATTGAAATTCAGCGCTATGCTGAGATCACCATCTGCATCCCCGCTTTGTAAGTTCAAGGTCTGCGTTTTATCGCTTCCCAAGCCTATCTTGGCGGCTCGGCCGTTAATGTCGGCCCCGGTTTTGGTGATCACATTAACCACCGAGATAAAAGCATCAGCACCATAAAGCGCAGAACCCGGCCCCCTTACAATCTCTAACCTTTTCACCTCATCAACTTCCAGGTCACCGTAGGCCCACAACGCACCACCATTGACCAGATTATTGTTAATTGAGTGGCCATTAATCAGAAACAACACTTTTTCGCTGTTGTCTGTTCTAACCCCCCTGACCGTAAGGGAGGGTATGCCGATATTCGTTCTGCTAACAGCAAAACCGGGAACACGTTTGAAAGCATCCATTAAGGTGCGCGCGCCCATCTGTTTTAGTTCTTTATCGCTCACCACCGTCACTGATGCGCCGCTCTTCTCAATTGCTTCTAGCGTCTTTGTTGCTGTTGTGACAAAGGTCTCTGCCTGCAACCATTTAATCTCATCGCTTAACTTGTATATCGCGGCGGCTTCATCTTGAGGAGTATCGCCAAACGCGTTCCATGCAAACACACACAAGGT
>JBFJVR010000540.1:0-1836 GCA_041624095.1 Oleiphilaceae bacterium | reverse complement strand
TAACCCATGCCGCCGAGAATTTGTATTCCTAGGTCGGCTGCTTGCACGGCGTTTTCGGTCGCGACCATTTTCAGCATATTGGCCTGCACACCACAGTCTTTACCTTGCGCTTGTAGTGTTGCCACGTAGTACAAGAGTAACTCTGTTGTTTGTTGCCAAGTCGCTATGTCGGCGACATAGTGTTGTAGGATTTGGAATTGGCCAATAGGTTTACCAAACGCGGTGCGTTGTTTCATATAAGCAAGGGCATCTTCCAGTACGCCATCGATTGCACCGAGGCATTGTGCGCCTACCATAATACGTTCGTTGTTTAGTGTGGGTAGCATGGCATACCAGGCATTGCCTGGTTCACCTAAAACATCTGCGTCTGGTACAAATACATCTTCGTAGGTCACCGAGCACGAGCCCATTGCCCGCATGCCTAGCTTGGGTAATAAAGTTGCGGTTATGCCGGGCGACTTGGCATCGACGAAAAACATCGTTAAACCGTGATGTTTTTTCTCTACGGTTTTATCTGTGCGGGCGAGTACCAGTAGTTTGTCCGCAGCCTGAGCTGCGGTTGTCCACATTTTGGCGCCGTTTAACAGCCAGCCACCGTCTACTTTAACTGCGTAGGTCTTCATTGCGCCCAGTACGTCGGTGCCGCCATCGGGTTCCGTCATGCTAAGTGAAACCCTTAGTTTCCCTAGAGCCATAGGTTCAAGCCAACGACGCTTTTGTTCTTCTGTGCCCACGGCGCCAATTGTTTTGGCGCCACCGAAGGATGTGAGTCCCCAAACCCAAAGCAGGCCGCCGGCGGTTCTAGCAAATTCCCGGGCAAAAATCATTTGAGTTACAACATCCCCGCCAAGACCGGAATACTCCTCTGGAATGCCGACGCCAAAAAAACCCTGCTCGGCGAGCTTGTCCCATAGCGCATACGGGTAGTTTTTCTCATCAGCTTCTAGTTGGCGCATCCAATCTTTTGGAGCTTCAGTGTTCACCCAGCGACGAATGACTTCTTGGAAGCTGCGTTGTTCTTCGTTTAATTCAAAATCCATAACTAAGCACCATATGAATGAGAGGCATCCGGATCTTCCGGTGCCGCGAATTTGTTGCCCGCGGTTGGTAGGTATTGCATCAATGTCTTTGCGCGAGTAAGCATGTATTTATGCAGCAATAATTCAGCGCTTGCGCTATCGCGTGCTAGGCAGGCGTCCATTAGGGCGCGGAGTTCATTTTTTACGTTGCAGCCGCCTTGCTCCGATAGGTCGCGGTAGCGCTTGGCCTGCGCGTGGAGAATATTGTGCATATTAGAAAGCCAAGGGTTGTCACAGCCGGAGATTAAATCCTCTTGAAATTGTTCGTGGGCATTTGCGAATGCAGTACTGAATCGTTGCGGCGTGCGTTCATCGAACTCTGGTGTATTTTCAAGGCGATGAAATGCGGCAACGATGCGTGACTCCCAGTCTAGATCGCCGACTTTTAACGAGCGACGTAAACAGAGGCAATCTATTTCTGCTCGTGCTGTGGTGAGGTGCCAAAGATCTGCAGCAGAAACTGCAGGGACCCGAAACCCTCGCTGAGCTAGGGATTCGACAAGACCTTCTGATGTTAGTCTTGACAGCGCCTCACGTACAGCACCCTGGCTTACGTCCATGTGCTGACACAGCTCGGTAATTCCCAATCTTTGACCAGGCTCAAATCGGCAGGCAAGTAGTTCACTCCGAAGCTGTTCGTAAGCTATTTGCGTACGGCTGACCATAATCACCTTTGTCAATGTCTGAAATATCTAGTTCAGAGTAATGCGCTATTGTATTTATTACAAGCAAAAATATATTTAAGTGTTTAATATAT
>JBFJVR010000539.1:0-1845 GCA_041624095.1 Oleiphilaceae bacterium | reverse complement strand
TCAAATCTCTTAAAGAGGCGACGGTCATTCTCGGGCAGCAGACCCTGAGTAACCTTATCTATACTTTGGCAGTACTCGGCAATTACAAAGACGGCCCGGATAGCGCAGAGCAAAATGAAATGGCCTTATCTTACGATGCGGTATGGCGTCACTCGCTTTATGCCGCCTGTTTGGCCCGGGTAACAGGCGAACAGCACAAGCTTGACGGAGGTAACCTGTTTACTGCGGGCCTGTTCCAGCAACTGGGCCTGATTGTACTCGATAGTTACAACTCTGAGCTGTTCGCTAACATACTCGAACATGCTAAAAAAGAAGGCACGTCACTATTGGCCAGCACCAAGTCGGTTGCGGGAATCAATTACCTGGACCTTTCGCATAGCGCACTGGAATATTGGCACTTCCCGCTCGAGGTCTGCGAGATCATCAAAAACCTACAGTTAAACAACGACAGCACAGAAACAAGTATTCTTAATACTAGTAGCATCGTTGCCGAAGCTTTTGGCTTTAATCTGGCCTCATGTGCGCACCCTGAAGCACTTAAAACAGGTACCATCGCGGCCATATTTCCCGATACAGACTTGGCCTTAGAGGTTCTTGCTAAAGGGGACCGATTATACTCCCAACTGGCGACAGAGTTCTTGGGTTAGCGTAGAGAGGATGCGATAAACTATGACCAGTGAAGAGAAGCCTCAAGAAACCAGCAAGCGTGAATCAGTGCTGTTTGTAGACGACGAAGCCCATATTCTGTCGTCGATACGGCGTTTGATGCGACCCTTGAAGCTCAATACCTTTTTCGCCAACGGTGGCGAAGAAGGCCTTAAGGTACTCGAAGAAAACCACATTGATCTGGTGGTCTCCGACATGCGCATGCCCGAAATGGACGGCGCAGAATTTCTTACCAACGTCAAGCAACGCTGGCCAGAAACAGTGCGAATGCTGCTCACCGGCTATGCCGACATCTCATCGACGATTGAAGCACTGAACAATGGCGGTATCTACCGCTATATCAGCAAGCCTTGGGATGATGAGGAGCTCAAAGCCATTGTGCTCGACGGTCTAAAGCTCAAACGCCTAGAACGTGAGCGCTTAGAACTCATTGAAATGACCCGTTCGCAAAATGAGCAACTACAAGATCTCAACAAAAATCTTGAACAAAAAGTAGAAGCGCGTACCGAAGAGATTCGCCAAGCTTCACAAATGCTCGATATGGCCTATGGCGAGCTAAAAGACAGTTACGACTCCTTCGTACGCATCTTCTCAAACTTTATCAACGCTCGCGATACGCTCAAAAAAGCCGAGTCTCGCATGGTGGCTGACCTTTCCAAGCGCATGGCCAAAGCACTCAAACTAAAAGAGGAAAGCGTACAGGCAGTCTATTATGCCGCCCTGCTTCACCAACTCGGGAAAGTCGGCCTACCCGACTCCCTGCTCGAAAAACCTGAAGACGAAATGTCGGACAAAGACAAGCAGTCCTACCACCAATATCCGCTCATCGGCGAAACCACACTCACAGCGATCAGTGGTTTCGAAAAAACGGCTACTTTAATACGCAGCCATACAGAATACTGCGATGGCAGCGGTTACCCTGATGGGCTAGAAGGCTCAAAAACACGTTCCGGGGCAAGAATCATCCGCACTGTTCGCGATTTCATCGGCTTGCAGACTGGACTTATGTCGGGCGTAAAACTCAATTCTGAGCAGGCTTTCAGGTATATCAAAACGCGATCTGAAAAGAAGTACGATCCCATCGTGGTGAAATGTCTCGATCATTTCAGAAAAGACTACGACGTTAGCAGTTTGTACAACGATGAAATTGAAATTAACAGCTTTGCGTTGGCCCCTGGC
>JBFJVR010000538.1:0-1848 GCA_041624095.1 Oleiphilaceae bacterium | reverse complement strand
TAATCAACTGTGATCTTTTTCTATCTATCGGCACCTCTGGCAACGTTTACCCTGCGGCGGGCTTTGTGCAGGAAGCAACAGCAGCTGGGGCGCACTCCATCGAAAT
The DNA here is from genome assembly GCA_041624095.1 of Oleiphilaceae bacterium. Classification (GTDB taxonomy): domain Bacteria; phylum Pseudomonadota; class Gammaproteobacteria; order Pseudomonadales; family Oleiphilaceae; genus PZPK01. The sequence goes on along the minus strand of JBFJVR010000538.1, from coordinate 1,742 downwards.
AAACCTCGAGCCTTCTGCGATTCAATCCAGTTTCTCTGAGCACGTGTACGGCCCGGCTGGTGCCTTACTTCCAGCTTGGGTGGAGAATTTCTTAAAGCATTAGCACCTTGGGATTCAGCTGGATTCGGGGTCGTATCCGCACTGCCAGCAAACTTCAAAAGCCGGGGCGTTGGTTTCGCCACAGCCCCCACACAACCATGAGGTTTTTGTCGGGTCACCATTGAGCGCTTCGTTTATCAGGTTTTCGGCCTTTTTTTCGTCTGCGGCATGTTGTACCCATACCTCCGGCCATGCGTCAGTCGGTGGGACTTCTCCGGCAGCTGAAGATATCAGCTCGTTGCGCAACAGGCATTCAATCTGGTTTATCTCAAGTATATTCTTGATGTTGTATACGATGGCCAGATTGTTGTGGCTGAAAACACGTTTCATGATGGCTTCGAGTCTGGTGCGTGTAAGTGATCATTTTTCTTCAATTGCTCAAGGCGCAGAAAGAGGTATAGCGAAAAGCCGACTGCGACACCGGGGAAGATGCCTAGCAAGGCGCAAAGCCAGCCATGTTTTATCTGATAGTGGCGCTTTTCGTAAATAATCCAGAAAAGCAGAATAAACCAGCACGAAATCACATCGGTAGAATAGCCTGCGGAGATCGGCGTGTCGAAGCCGGCCAAAAAGGCAGCGACGATATCGTTGAGTTCAATAGCGGCGGGCAGTGTGTGGATGAGCAATACGCCGAGAAACACTAGCGCTGCGGAGAATATCAAAACTTTAAATCGTAGTTCGCTCATGGGCTTTCCTTGCTTTGCTTAGATGTGATTAGTTCATTGGAATGACTGACGATACCACCAAAGCGGAACATACTGAATATCACATCGCGCATCCATTGATGAGCCTTGTCATTTTGATAGTTAGAAGCCCAATAAAGATGCCAGTCGAGCTTGGGCAGGTCGAAGGGTAATTCGAATATTTGCAGGTCGTGCTCTCGCGCTAATGTTTCAGGAATCGTTAAGAGCATGTTAGTGCGTGCCACGATAGGCGGAGCCGCACGCGAATGTTGAACCCGCAGCATGATCTCGCGGTGTAATCCCAGACGATTCAAATGCAGGTCGATATAGCCTTGTCCGCGTCGACGGCTCGAAATATGGATGTGCGGGTTCTGCAGATATTGTTCGAGCGAAAGGGAACCGTGGATATAAGGGTGATTTTTACGCGCGACACAGACGAACCTGTCCTGCGTGAGTGCTTGGTGCGTTAATTGAGGTTCGTTTAGCAGGGGCACGTCCAATGCAAAATCAAGCTCGCCTGCGGCAAATTCACGCGCTAGCTCTCGACGCTGGATGGCGTAGCTCTCAATATAAATTCCCGGTGCCTCATCTTGCAGGTACTCCATTAATAGAGGTAGCAGGTACGATTCCGAGGTGTCATTCATTGCAAAGGAGAAGCGTCGCTTAGAGGTTTTGGGGTCGAAATCATCGTGAACCTTTAAGCTGCTTTCGAGGTTAACTAATGCGTGACGAACGCGTTCGATGATATTTTCGGCGAGCGGGGTCGGTACCATGTTTCCCGAGCGTCTTACGAATAGGCGGTCGTCAAAAGCCGAGCGCAAGCGGCTTAGCGCATTGCTTACGGCAGGCTGGGTAATGTGTAAGGCTTCGGCGGCGCGAGTCAGGTTGCGTTCGCGGTAGATAACATCGAACACGACAAACAGGTTCAGGTCTACTTTGCTCAGCTGCATGGGCTTGCAC
>JBFJVR010000537.1:0-1879 GCA_041624095.1 Oleiphilaceae bacterium | reverse complement strand
CGCCGCCACTTTGCGGGCCAGAGCCGTTGCCACCCCAGCCTTTAGGCGGCCGTGGCGTTTTGCCTTCCATAATATCGTCAATTTGCGGAGAATCGATCGTCTCGTATTTCATCAAGGCTTCAGCCATGGCATCCAGCTTGTCACGATTCTCTTCGAGAATCTGCGACGCCTTGGTGTAGCAGCTGTCGATAATCTCACGAATCTCGGCATCAATGCTGCTGCGCGTAGTTGCCGAAACATGCGAAGCAGGGCCACCGGCCGACTTACCCAAGAAGACTTCCTCTTGACCCTCATCATACATGAGCGGACCAAGCTTTTCGGATAAGCCCCATTTGGTTACCATATTGCGAGCGATTTCGGTTGCCCGCTGAATATCATTGGAAGCACCCGTGGTGACACCATCGGGTCCCAAGGTCATTTCCTCAGCGACCCGCCCGCCATACAAGGAACAAATCTGACTAATAATCTGGCGTTTGCTCAAGCTGTAGCGGTCTTCCTCTGGCAGAAACATCGTTACACCTAGCGCACGGCCACGCGGAATAATACTGACCTTATACACCGGATCGTGTTCGGGCATTAAACGCCCAACAATGGCATGCCCTGCTTCGTGATAAGCGGTGTTCAGTTTCTCTTTCTCGGACATGACCATTGATTTACGCTCTGCGCCCATCATGATCTTATCCTTCGCTAATTCAAACTCGATCATCGATACCGTTCTCTTGTTGGAACGCGCAGCAAACAAAGAAGCTTCGTTGACCAGATTCGCCAAATCGGCACCCGAGAACCCTGGCGTACCCCGTGCAATCACGCTTGGCACAACGTCTTCGTCTAGTGGTACTTTTTTCATATGGACTTTTAGAATCTGTTCTCGACCCAAAATATCGGGCAAGCCCACTACAACCTGGCGATCGAAACGTCCAGGACGCAATAGCGCAGGATCCAACACATCGGGACGGTTGGTTGCAGCAATTACAATCACCCCCTCATTACCTTCGAAGCCGTCCATTTCTACCAGCAACTGATTCAGCGTTTGCTCGCGTTCGTCGTGACCACCACCCAAACCCGCACCGCGATGACGGCCGACCGCATCAATTTCGTCGATAAAAATAATACAAGGGGATTGTTTTTTAGCCTGATCAAACATGTCGCGAACACGAGAGGCACCGACACCAACAAACATTTCGACAAAGTCAGAACCCGAGATCGAAAAGAAGGGGACTTTTGCTTCGCCAGCAATCGCTTTAGCCAACAGCGTTTTACCGGTACCGGGCTGGCCCACCATCAATACACCACGCGGAATTTTCCCGCCCAGGCGCTGGAATTTGCTCGGGTCGCGCAAGAATTCTACCAGCTCTTTTACATCTTCTTTAGCTTCGTCGACGCCAGCCACATCAGCAAAGGTTGTCTTGATTTGATCTTCACTCATCAAGCGCGCCTTGCTCTTACCAAACGACATCGGCCCTTTGCCACCGCCGCCGCCCTGCATCTGCCGCATAAAAAACATAAACACGGCCAGAATAACCAGGATCGGGAACGCAGCAACCAGTAATTGCGACCACAGGCTGGGCTCCTCAGGCTGCTTACCCACCACCTTAACGTTATGGCTGAGCAAATCGTCCATCAATTTGGGATCGGCCAACGCAGGCCTTACTGTCTCAAATCGCGTATCATCGCTGAATACGCCAGATATCACATAGCCATCAATGACCACCTGCCGGACCCTGTCACGCTGAACTTCAGCCACGAAATCAGAGTAATTGAGTGAGTTAGTGGTTTTCTCGGTATTGAAATTATTGAATACCGTCAGCAGAACTGCCGCAATAATGAGCCACAGAACTAAATTTTTTGCCATATCATTCAAAGGGTTACCCTCACATCT
>JBFJVR010000536.1:0-1886 GCA_041624095.1 Oleiphilaceae bacterium | reverse complement strand
GGCTTTGCCCTCAAAGCGGGTTTCTGGCCACTGCACGTATGGCTCCCTCCGGCCTATGGTTCGGCTCGTCCGGCAGTGGCTCTTTTGCTGTGGGTAGTGCCGGTCGGTACAGGGTTGTTTGGCGCTGTGCGTTGGTTACCGCTTGGTGAGCTTACAGCACCCGTAGCGGGGACGCTGCTCCAGGCTTTTGGTGCGGCCGGCACTCTTTATGCACTACTGTTTGCGGTGATGCGGGCTCAATGGAAACAGCTACCTGCCTATACTGCCATCATAGCGATGAGCATCTTTATTATGGGCTTGGGTACTGGTTTGCTCGACCCCGCCGTATGGAATCAGTACGGCCATTTGGTGCCTGTCTTCGTTGCTGCAGTGGGATTGGTGTTGGCGGTAATGATCGCGGCTTTTGTATGGCTGGAAAAAAGGGGGATTTTTCCATCTGAGTCGGGCAGAGAAAATAGAGAAGCGGTGTGGCTTGAACGTTGGGCGAAAGCCATTATTCGCTTGGGACGTCGGACGGGGGGCGATACCTTGCCCGAGTTGCGTGCCTCATGGTTCGCCAGATGGGATAGTTTCCGGCAAGCATGTACCTGGCAACAACTGTTCGATGCCGGTGAATATTTTTTACAGCGTTGGGAATTTGCGATCACGTTGTTTTTGCTGTTAGGCATGGTGTCGGTAGCGCTTCTGTGGCTGGATGCAACGTCGGTTCTGTAAGGCGGCTAAGTACGATAAATGGTTTCAATTAAGTGAAAACCGAATTTGGTTTTTACCGGCCCATGCACGGTTAATAAGGGCTTTTTGAACACCACGTTATCAAATGCTTTCAGCATGGTGCCGGGGCTGAATTCTCCGAGGTCTCCGCCGCGTTTAGCGGAGTTGCATAGCGAATGTTTTTTCGCCAGCGTGGCAAAGTCTGCACCCTTTGCCAGTTGTAGCTTGAGCTTTTCGGCTTGCTCTTTAGTTTTCACCAAGATATGTCGCGCACATGCTTTTGCCATTCGTCAGCAACTCCCTTTGATTAAATAAGGTCTTTTAATTAGCCCGCTGTAGCTTTTTAATTAAGCCCGCTGTAGCACTTCATCAACCAGCTTGTTAATGCCGCTGGCTGCTTCGGTAATGGAGCCGGCCAGCATATAAGCGGGTGTGCTGATGATGTTGCGTTCCTGATCGATCACAATATCATTGACCGGGCAGTTCTGGTGCTTGCCGCCCATGGCCTCGATAGCGCTGGCCGTGTCGTTATCCGTGCCAATGGTACAGGTAGCGCCTTCGCCGAAAATAAGGGGTGTCATTGCGGGCGCAATGCAGATAAGACCGACCGGTTTACCTGCTTTGTGGATGGCCTGGGCAAAGCTTTTCACATCTGCATTGATTCGGGCATCGGCACCCTTAACAGCAAAGTCGCAAAGGTTCTTCGCCGCACCAAATCCGCCGGGAAAAATCAACGCATCGTAATCGTCAGGGTTAGCTGTGGCCAGGTCAATAATTTCACCTCTGGCGAGGCGCGCGGCTTCAAGCAAAACATTTCTGCTCTCTCCTTCAGCGACTTTGCCTGTTAAATGATTGATCACATGCAACTGTTCAATGTCAGGTGCCATGCATTGATATTCGTTTCCCTGTTGGGCAATCCGCAGTAGGGTTAAAACAGACTCGTAAATCTCTGATCCATCGAATACACCGCAGCCGGATAAAATAACGGCGATCTTTTTCATTTTTGAGCCCTCAGTATCAGGTATATGTGAGCTGTACATTATTTTGTAATTCATCTTATAAAGTGCACAGCAAGATTGTTAAAAGCATATCACTACCCGCATCAGGGTATAAGTGACTTGAGTTTAATGCTTTAGATTTTCATGTTCAGGCATGGGGGTTATAATCGCGGCCCT
>JBFJVR010000535.1:0-1890 GCA_041624095.1 Oleiphilaceae bacterium | reverse complement strand
CATTTGGTTTGTCCCAGTCAGAAGCGACTTTGGCAATAAATTTGTTAGTGGCAACAACAGCAGAAACAGTGATTCCAACCTCTTCAAAAATCCGGGCCCGGATCTATTCAGCTATTCGAGTCGCACTACCTTGAAAATACTCTGAATCCGTCACATCAAGATAGGCTTCGTCCAAGGACAAAGGTTCAATCTGATCTGTGTAGCGTGACATGATGGCGCGCATTTTTGCAGAAACATCACGATATAGTGCGAAGTTTGGTTTGATAAATACAAGGTCGGGGCAAAGTTGCTTAGCGCGCCCCGAGGGCATGGCGCTGCGCACACCAAAGCGTCGTGCAATGTAATTGCAGGTCGCAATAACGCCGCGCCCATCGGGGCTGCCGCCAACGGCTACAGGCTTGTTTCGTAGCTGGGGTTTTTCGCGTATTTCAACCGAAGCATAGAAAGAGTCTGCGTCAATATGAATGATTTTTCTGGCTTTGCCATGTTGGGAAGCTGGCATGCTATATTCCATCTAGGCGATAGCGAAGGGCTTTAGGCGCGCTATAGTTAAATTCATGAGCCAGACCAATCTCGCTGAGTCGTCTGGATGTTTTATTATAACGATAAGATCACTAGTTTGGAGACAGAAGTTTATGCGTGATTTTTTAGCCAAAACCATCGTCATTACAGGCGCAGGCTCGGGGATAGGGAAGGCCTTGGCGCTTAATTTTGCCTCCAAAGGAGCATTTGTGGCGCTTTCGGATATCAATGCTGAGGCGGTGAATCAAGTTGCAGATGAGGTGCGAGCGAAAGGTGGGCGAGCATCGAGCGCGACTTTGGATGTTAGTGACCGCGCCGCAATGTATGCCTATGCAGAACAGGTTAGGAGTGAGTTTGGCAAGGTCGATATTGTGATCAATAATGCCGGTGTCACGGTGAGCGAACGTATTGATGAACTAAGTTACGACGACTTTGAGTGGGTGATGAATATTAACTTCTGGGGCGTTGTTTATGGCACAAAGGCCTTTTTACCTTATCTAAAAGAGGCACGGGAGTCATACATCGTAAATATATCGAGCTTGTTCGGTTTGTTGGCATATCCTACGCAGGGCGCTTACAACGCAAGTAAGTTTGCCGTACGTGGCTTTACCGAAGCGCTCCGCTACGAGCTGGCGGATACAGGCGTTACGCCCATATGTGTGCATCCGGGGGGGATTGATACCAATATTGTTAGAAATGCGCGTTATCACCAAGGGGACGATGGCAGTATTGACCACGACGTAGCCATTAAAGAGTTTAATCGAATGGCTCGAACCAGCCCGGACGAAGCAGCAAACTCGATAGTGAGTGCGATCCTCAAGGGGAATCGTCGCTTATTGATAGGTAATGACGCTAAGTTGTTTGATATGTTGCAGCGCTTTATGCCGGGTAGTTACGATCGTCTCGTTGGTTTCCTGCTCAAACAGAAGTTTTTTAGATCATAGAAGGCCTTGGTTTATGGAGCGGTTTGACATTGATTGTCTGGTGGTCGGGGCAGGTGTTATTGGTTTGGCCGTAGCAAGGCACTTGGCTATGTCGGGGCGTGAAGTTTGGTTGGTGGAGCGCGAAGGCGCCTATGGCATGCAAACGTCCTCGCGGAATAGCGAAGTCATTCATGCCGGTATTTATTATCCAAAAGGAAGCCTTAAAGCTCAGCTTTGTTTGCGTGGGAAGCAAATGCTCTATGCATATTGTGAAGCAAACCAGGTTCCGTTTAAGCGGTGTGGAAAGCTCATTGTCGCGCAGGGTAGTGCTCAGGAGAAACAGCTGGGGCTCATTCAGGCTAAAGCGCAAAGCAATGGGGTGTCTGATCTGACAAGATTAGATGCGGCGGCGCTGAGGGAGCTTGAGCCGGAATTACGAGCAAGT
>JBFJVR010000534.1:0-1896 GCA_041624095.1 Oleiphilaceae bacterium | reverse complement strand
CTTTATTCATTGTTGCGTTACCTCGACTCTATGGTGATGAGGAACGCGAGTACATTGATTACCATCACGCAAGAGATGAAGGCGCTTATAGTCGAGCGTTCAGGGGCTAAATCTGACGTTTACTTACTGGATAATCCTGCTGTTTCATTTGACAAGGTGGACTTGAATAAGCGTAAGAAGAAAGGGTTCACTTTTTGCGGTAATGCCGGCCGGCTGCAGAAAATTCCATTGTTGATTGATGCTATAGATCTATATATTCGAGATGGTGGGGATTTGGATTTTGTTTTTGCTGGGGGTGGTGTCTACGCAGACCTGTTGGCGTCATTCGCAGAGAAGCATCCCAACAATGTGTGTTACTTGGGTAATGTGTCGGCGGCAGAAGCTGCACAGTTGAACGCGGATTATGAATGGGCGCTGCTGCCTATCGAAGACGAAGTCACCCGTTACGCATTCCCCAGTAAAACATCGTCGTATGTCTTTTCGGGAGCAAAAATAGCAGCTATTTGTGGGGCCCACACCAGTGTTGGACGTTGGGTTGTAGAGAATAATTTGGGGGTTTGTGTAGAATCTTCAGTTGAAGCACTGGTCAGTATGTTCAAAAGTGTTGAGGCTGGCGCTATCGGAAATGCGGAGTTCGATGCCTGCAGGGCAAGCCTTAAGTCCCGCCTCAATTTTGACTTTTTTGTTTCAAAGCTCCATGAGTTATTACTTCATGAATAGCTTAATTTATTATGGGAGATAGAATTTTAATCACAGGAAGTAGCGGCTTTGTTGGCTCTGCGCTGTTGGCAGCCCTTCATGCCGGCGGTGCAGATGTGTTGGGTGTGAGTCGAAGAGTTCCTGTAGGTTGTGCTCCGTCTATAATGCTGCCATCGTTCCTAGGCAAGGATGATATCCAAGGTTTATTAAATGGCGTTGATGTTGTTATTCATGCAGCCGCGCGTGTTCATATTTTAGACGAACGGTCAGCTAATCCGTTAGCTGAATTTAGGAAGGTAAACACTGCTGGTACGTTAAACGTTGCGCGTCAAGCGGCGCGCGCCGGTGTCAAACGTTTTGTCTTCATAAGCACGGTTAATGTTAATAGCCAATGCTGCAATTTCGGTAAAAAATTTGGCCCTGATGAAGAAGTGGCGCCGCTAGATCCTTATAGCCTGTCTAAATATGAGGCAGAGCAGGGTTTATTGTCGCTTGCTAACGACACTGGAATGGAAGTGGTAATAATTAGGTCTGCTTTGGTGTATGGGAGAGGCGTCAAAGGTAACTTTGGCAAGCTTATTCGACTCGTTGGTCGCGGGCTTCCGTTACCCTTTGGCTCAGTGGATAACAGGCGCGCTTTTATTTCAATCGATAATCTTGTCAGCCTCATTGTCAGATGTATCGATCACCCTAGGGCAGTTAACCAGGTTTTTATGGCTAGCGATGGCGATGATCTTGCGATGCCTAGATTACTGCGGGGGCTTGCAGAAGCCATGAATAGGCGTTTGCTGCTGTTGCCGGTGCCTGTTTGGGTGCTATACGCATGTGCAAAATGTCTTGGACAACAGACGGCAGCTAATAGAGCCCTAGAGTCGGTACGGGTGGATATATCGAAAACTCGCGAAGTCTTGGGTTGGGCGCCCCCATTATCGGTCGAGGAAGGACTTAAAAGATGCTTTTAGATGGGGCTTTGGTTTGAATTTATACACGCGGATTTTTGATGTCTTGTTCGCTTTACTTGGCCTAGTTATTGGGGCCCCACTATTGCTATTACTAACAGTGCTAGGGTTCTTCGATACCGGATCACCAATTTTTCGGCAAGAGAGAGTGGGGCGGTACGGCAAGCCTTTTACATTGGTCAAGTTTCGCACGATGAAACTGGACACCGCTTCGGTTGCTACGCATTTGGCTTGCGAG
>JBFJVR010000533.1:0-1914 GCA_041624095.1 Oleiphilaceae bacterium | reverse complement strand
CTGTTTGGCACATTGGCGTGTCATTTCAAAAGCATCCGCTTCGCTGACTTGTATTGTGCCGGTGAGAATTTCGGTGTTGAGAACCATCGGAATGAATCCCGCTCCAATACCCTGCAGCCGATGCAGGCCTTTTTCGCCGCCACTGATAACCGGCGACTTTTCGGGCTCTACCGCGTAGGTTTGTAGCGACGGAAAAGCCTCGCTGAGAATTTCTGCGCAGCCCGTAATGTGCCCGCCAGTACCGACACCTGTAATCAAATAGTCGATGCCATCGGGAAAATCATTGAGTATTTCCTGGGCGGTTGTTTCCCTGTGAACCTGAACATTGGCTGGGTTTTCAAACTGCTGAGGCATCCAGCTGTTTGCATGCTGGGCCACTAGCTCTTTGGCTTTTTCTATCGCGCCACCCATGCCTTTTTCCTTAGGGGTTAGCTCTAACTCTGCGCCGAGTGCTTTCATGTATTTGCGGCGCTCAATACTCATCGACTCGGGCATGGTTAATATCAAACGATAGCCCTTTACCGCAGCTGCCTGCGCGAGTGCGATGCCGGTGTTTCCGGAGGTTGGTTCGATGATTACCGTGCCGGGTTGAAGGATACCGTCGCGCTCTGCTTGCTCGATCATTGCAAGCCCTATCCGGTCTTTGATGCTTCCGCCAGGATTAAATCGCTCGACTTTCATCCATACTTCGATATCGTCCCGAAATAAACGGTTAATCCGAATGTGGGGGGTGTTGCCAATCGTTTCTAATACATTGTTAAACTTCATGTTCGTCTCCTGGTGTTGGATCTTGACTGAAACTTCATCCTTCGAGTCGATGGGGCTGTCTTTGTTTTATGTTGCTTGTTTATGGAGCCTCTATTGTATCAAAGCTGCTTGCCTGAGGGTGTTTAGACCCGGGCCTTGTGCCGGGGCGTACGAGTTGAGTGGTATGTATGCCAGCCGTTTTCGCTGCATCAAGCTCTGCTTCAATATCGGAAAGAAACAGAATTTGTTTCGGCGGCATTGCGAGTTGTTCGACTATATTGCAATAGGATTCCGATTCGCGTTTTGGGCCTATGGTAGTGTCAAAATAGCCGGAGATGAAAGGGCTAAGGTCACCATTTTCGGAATATTTGAATAACAGCTTTTGTGCTTCAACCGAACCGGAAGAATAAATGTAAAGCTTGATTCCTTTTGACGTCCAGTGAACGAAATTAGGCTCGACATCAGCGTAAAGGTGGCCCTTTATGGCGCCTTGTTCGTATGCTTTTCGCCAAATCAGACCTTGCAGCAACTTTAAATTACCTTCTTTGCGGTCGTCTTTGACCCACTGCTTTAAGGTCAATATGACTCCGTCGAAATCTAGCTCTTTGCCCGATTCCTGCCTGACGATATCCTGAATGTTGCGGATGCAGCGAGCCACACTTTCGTCTTTTTGCAGTGTTTCCAGGCTTTGAATATGCTCAACAAAATATGGGAACAAGGTATCATAAACGAAGGAAACCGAGGTGGTGGTGCCTTCAATATCGCAGACGATGGCTTTAATCATATGTAACGTTTCTCAATACCGGAGTTAGTGTAATGAGGTACCCAGCCTTCAGTGTCGATAAATATTCTAATGGCTTTTACATTAGGCTCTGTTTCACCGGCATCGAACCAATGGCGCGTATTTTTGGGAACTGATAACAGATCGCCGCGTTCGCAAAGGACATTAAACACAGGGCCTGTTTCCAGATGAAACCAGAATAGACCACTGCCATCGACAAAAAAACGTACTTCATCTTCGGAGTGGGTATGTTCGGCAAGAAACTTTTCGCGAATGGCCGCGTAGTTTTCCAGCCCCGCATGAATGTTGACTACATCAGCGACCTGATAACCGTTTTCCTGCATGTAGGGTTGCAATACATGTGCATAGGCTTCGAGTATGTCGTT
>JBFJVR010000532.1:0-1915 GCA_041624095.1 Oleiphilaceae bacterium | reverse complement strand
GAGGTCGATACCACAGGCCTTAGGGGCGTCACGCTCCACATCAATAGCCAGCAGGTCCAAACATCGTCACAAGGTGATACGCGGATTTATACTTTGCACCATGGCCGGCCTGCACTGGCGACTATTGTCGCAAACGTTGCGTCTCGTTATGGTTTCGCGTTGGTTCCTGAGGGGCAGGCTCGGTACTTTCTGGATCTCAAGCAAGTCGTGCCCGATGGTGGTGCCTGTATAGAAGGCTTCGATGCCTTTGGCGAGGGGGCATCGTATACCACGTCGGTGCTGACTTTCGGTTTGTTTCCTGCGGTTAGCGGACACTGTCTGGTGGTAAGAGCTGAGTTGTCGGCCTCAATTAATGGCGAAAAAGTGCTGTTGGCCGAATTTGTCTCCAATGCGGGGCGGGTTAATGTGATCGCGGCGTTTCACGAAGTAGACAGCTATCAGGTATCGGTTGACCCTTTCGATGAAGAAAAAGGCATAGAAGCTTCTTTTGGTGGTCTATTTAATACCATGATTCGCGAAGGTGCCTTTGATTGATCCAGAGCAAACAAAACGTCATGTTTGTGGTCTACACTTAGTTCTGACTTGTTTTGCACCGCGATGGCGCAAAAATGCCTTAAGCTGCTGAAATGATAGGTATTAAAAGATTAAACGGGCATTTTTGTTCACATTTCGCTAGAATGTGCGCCACATATTTTTCAGTCTCACTGAGCAGGGTGATCAAAAGTCGCCTTCAGACGTGCCATAACAGCTTTTTTTGTCGCGCTCGTTCGTAGCCACACTGTTATGCGCCATTCGGCTCAGTATTTTGGTTTATCCTACCGATACAGTTTGGGGAAGACATGACAACATCCAAGATTATCTATACCAAAACCGATGAAGCGCCAGCTCTGGCAACTTACTCTCTATTGCCCATCGTCAATGCATTTACTTCTGCCGCAGGCGTCGAAGTCGAAACCAGCGATATTTCGTTGGCCGCCCGAATTCTGGCAAGCTTCCCCGAGAAATTAAACGAAGAGCAGAAAGTCAGTGACGCTCTGGCAGAACTGGGTGAATTGACCCAGTCACCCGAAGCCAACATTATCAAACTACCTAATGTCAGCGCGTCGATTCCGCAGTTGAAAGCAGCGATCAGCGAACTGCAAGGGCAGGGTTATGACATTCCTGATTACCCCGATGAGCCAGAGAGCAGCGAAGAAAAAGAGATTTATCAACGCTATTCAAAAGTGTTAGGTAGCGCGGTTAATCCGGTGTTGAGGCAAGGTAACTCAGACCGAAGAGCGCCTAAAGCAGTTAAAGACTATGCGCGTAAAAATCCGCATTCAATGGGTAAATGGAGTCAGGCTTCACGCACCCACGTAGCCCATATGTGGGATAAAGACTTTTATCATAATGAGAAGTCTACCGTTATTGAAAAAGCCGGTAACCTGCGTATTGAGTTGGTGACGAAAGATGGCTCGGTTAAGGTGTTGAAAGAAAAAACATCGGTACTCGAGGGTGAAGTCATCGATGGCATGTTTATGAGCGTGAAAGCCCTACGACACTTTTTGGAAGAAGAAATGGAGGGAGCGAAGCGCGCGGGAGTGTTGTTTTCGCTGCATGTGAAAGCAACGATGATGAAGGTGTCGCACCCCATCGTTTTCGGGCATGCTGTGACCGTGTACTTCAAAGAAGTCTTCGAAAAACATGCAGAGACCTTTGAGTCGTTGGGTGTTAACCCAAACAATGGTTTGAGTAACGTTCACCAGAAGATCAAAAGCCTGCCCTATTCATTGCGCAGCGAGATCGAAGAAGATATTCGCGCTTGCTACGAGCACCGTCCTGAACTGGCGATGGTTGATTCCGACAAAGGGATTTCTAACCTGCATGTTCCCAGTGACGTTATTGTTGATGCATCCATGCCGGCGATGATTCGTAT
>JBFJVR010000531.1:0-1917 GCA_041624095.1 Oleiphilaceae bacterium | reverse complement strand
GCCGCCGATATCAACCACCATAGAACCGCTTGCTTCTTCGACAGGCAAACCCGCGCCAATCGCTGCAGCCATCGGTTCTTCTATCAAATACACCTCGCGCGCACCGGCTCCCAAAGCGGACTCTCGAATCGCTTTCTGTTCAACTTTAGTTGAGCGGCTCGGAACACACACCAGTACTCTGGGGCTTGGTGTGATAAAACTGTTTTCATGCACTTTATGAATAAAGTGCTGCAGCATTTTTTCCGTGACAACAAAATCCGCAATCACGCCGTCTTTCAGCGGCCGAATCGCAGTTATATTTCCGGGCGTCCGGCCTAGCATTCGTTTCGCTTCTGCGCCAACCGCGGCAACGCTTTTTTGTGCGCCGTGATTACGAATCGCAACAACCGAGGGTTCGTCAAGAACGATACCTCGTTCTCGCACATAAATCAGGGTATTTGCCGTTCCTAAATCAATCGACAAATCGCTCGAAAACATGCCTCTTATCTTTTTAAACATGGAGGTGATTCAACCTAAAAAATACAAACAAAATAATCGAGCAACTTTAACAATGGCGCCTATTCAGAGCAAGGAGCTTTTAAAAAATGAACGATAATTAAAGTCCCCCCGGCAAATAATCGCCTGCTTTTTAACCAAATCTGGCACTTTCACGAATTTAACCCGCCCGGCGACCAAGATCTGTTTCCATTTCACCAATACTGGTATCATTACGCCCCTTTGAACAAGCGCTGCGCTTATTCGTTACGACTTGTCTATTTCGACCGCACTTAGCGTAAGGCAAGCACGCCGCTGAACGGGTCCTTCCGACAGGTCACCCACTCGGTAAAACGCGAGTTCGAAAACACACATTAAGACCACTTAACTAGCACGTCAGGCTGAGGATTTTCATGTCAATCGGAGCAGAAGAAGTTAAAAAAATCGCGCAACTGGCTCGCCTTGAGCTGGACGAAGCCAAAGCCCAAAAGCTCGGTGAAGATATCGCGAGCATTTTGAACTTCGTTGACCAACTACAAACTGCGGACACTCAAGATATCGCCCCCATGGCCCACCCAATGGATGCTGTGCAGATACTTAGAGCCGATGAGGTCACCGAAAGTAATCAGCGCGAGAAATTCCAGGCCGTCGCACCTGCAACTGAAAACGGCTTGTATCTGGTGCCCAAGGTAATTGAATAAATTCGGTCATATGCGACACACCCGGATTAAAATCGCGCAATAAATTTCGTATAAACGACTGTCAGAAAGAACCACATCATGCTAGAGAAAACGATAAAACAACTTGCAGAGGGGCTCCGTCAAGGCACCTATACCAGTGTCGAGTTGACACAGACTTATCTGGATAGAATCAAGGCTCTCGACACCGAGCTAAACAGCTATATAACAGTAACAGAAGAACAGGCTTTAGCCGACGCCCAAAAAGCGGATGATGCACTGCGTAAGGGCGAAACAAACATCTGGACAGGCATTCCTTTCGCTCACAAAGACATCTTCTGTACTGAAGGCGTGCGAACAACCTGCGGCTCGAAAATGCTCGAAAATTTCGTCCCGCCATACAATGCTACGGTGGTTGAGCGTTTTCAGGCCGTGGGTGCGGTTTGCCTAGGCAAAACCAATATGGACGAGTTTGCGATGGGCTCCTCTAACGAAAGCAGCTACTTTGGCAAAGTCATCAACCCTTGGAGTAAAAATGAGCCTCTGGTACCTGGCGGTTCCTCTGGCGGCTCCGCGGCGGCTGTCGCCGCTCGCTTGGCCCCAGTTGCAACAGCGACGGACACCGGCGGTTCGATACGTCAACCTGCGGCCTTTTGTGGCCTAACCGGACTCAAGCCGACCTATGGGCGGGTGTCTCGGTATGGCATGATTGCCTTTGCTTCCAGCCTCGATCAGGGCGGCCCTATTGCCCGGAATGCTGAAGATG
>JBFJVR010000530.1:0-1943 GCA_041624095.1 Oleiphilaceae bacterium | reverse complement strand
TTTTAACAGAGTAGATAAACATAAGCAATAACTGATTGCGCCACGGCTTAACTGCCTTGTCACATTGAAAGATTTGGTGCTATATCGAGAGAGTAGGGGTCGGCTGTTTCTTGACCTTCCATTGCCTTAAAACAGCCCAGTGTGGCAATCATTGCTCCGTTGTCGGTGCACAACTTCATGTCTGGATACTCAATGCTAATCGGTAGTCGTTCGCTAAGTTGCTTACGCAGCTCTTTACTAGCGGCAACTCCACCTGCAATTACTACCGATTTCGGCTTGAACTCTTCATACGCCAGTATAGTCTTGTCGACCACGGTCTCGGTCGCTATTCGATCGAAGCTGGCAGCTATATCGCAAACCTGTTGACGGGATAGCCGATCAGCGATTTTATAGGAAGGGAAGGTGAAGTCTTCACCGATTTCGTTCTGAGCCAGGCGCAATACAGCTGTTTTAACTCCTGAAAAACTGAAATCATATTTTTTATCAAGTTGTGCTTTCGGGAAAACGTATTTTTGCGGGTCACCATCTGCCGCTGCCTTGGCTATGGATGGGCCGCCAGGGTAGGGGAGGCCGGAAATCTTTGCTACTTTATCAAACGCTTCGCCGATAGCATCGTCGCGCGTTTGACCAAGAAGTTCGTAGTCAAAATGGCCCCTAAACAGAACTAGCTGGGAGTGACCGCCGCTTACAATCAATGCCAACATTGGAAATTCTGGTTGGGCGCTGCGCAGTACGTACGATTTTCCGGCAAGTTCACCTCTGTTGAGGGAACTGGAGCCGAGCCTAGTCAAAAAGTTTGCATACACGTGTGCCTCAACGTGATTAATCGCGTATAAAGGCTTGTTTTTGGTAATCGCAAGGGTCCGTGCTGTCATAACCCCAACAAGCAAGCTGCCACCTAATCCAGCTCCGTAAGTTACAGCAATTGCGTCAATATGGCTCCAGGGGTCGGCTGCGTCCGCGCCAAACGCTTGCTCAAGCGCTTCAACAATTACTGGCATCATACTTTCGATATGTGAGCGGGCGGCGATTTCTGGCACCACGCCCCCATACACCTTGTGCAGATCAAGGCTTGTTGCTATGGCATTTGCCAGCAAAATCTCGCCATCCTCAACAATACCTACAGCTGTTTCATCACAACTAGTCTCAATGCCCAATACAGTCATCGTGCGTTTATCATAGCAGCAATGTAGTCGTTGGACACTTTTCACATAAAAGTGAGCCAGATAATTTATATGGCTCCCGACTACAGAGGTAGTTGTAGAAGAGCTACAATGGACTTATGGTTAAAGTTTTGATACAATCATCTCTGTAACAGACCAAAAATAAACAATGCCTCCCCAAACACCTCTACCACACGTTTCGCCTGCCCGTCCGCAACCGACGGAGGATGCTGGGCTTGTATCTCCACAGGCGCACCAGGCAACAGTAATCGAGCCCGATGGGGGAGTCCACAAACGAGGCAACTGGGACGATGTCGTCAAAAAAGCCCAAGACAATTCTGCTAATGACTCTGGTTCTGACGAACCTACTGACATTTGGGATAGCCCAAGTTCCAGCAAGCCAAAAGAACCACCCAAGCCGGTTGCACCCAGTCCCGCTCTGAACCTTCCCCATATCCAGCTTCACAAAGATGCCGTTCCGGCAGCCCAGGACATTCCTGAGATTGGTATGCCGATAAACACTACTCACGACATAGGTGTAGCGGAATCAGAAACCGAACGAAACACCATGCATGTCGAAGTAATAAAACCCCCGCACCCAAAGACCGAAACCGAGCAGGGGGGCGGGGAAACACAGTCTAAAAAACCACAGAGACCAACCCCACCAAAAGTAGTGGCCGATCTGACAGCAGCTCACGAATTCAAGCTAACCGAGGAACTCGATCAAAAAATGGTTCACTTCGGCAAGGCAGCCGTCGATTATAACGTTTTACCAATCAT
>JBFJVR010000529.1:0-1954 GCA_041624095.1 Oleiphilaceae bacterium | reverse complement strand
TTATGGCGATCAGGGGCAACACATCGTCGACGAACACACCGTGCCCAACCCTGAATTCAGCCACGAGCTGTGCGCAGCATGGGAGCGCGCTGCGCTTGGTGCGGCGGATGATACGCGAGTTTGTTTACTTAGAACCGGGTTGGTCGTGGGGCAGCAAGGCGGGTTTCTGAAAAAAATGCACCTACCATTTAGGCTAGGCCTTGGCGGCCGTTTGGGAGATGGTCGCCAATACATGCCTTGGATACACCGCCAAGACATCATCGGCATTATTCGTCACCTTATCGCCCAATCGCACCTGGAGGGGGCATACAATGCAACCAGCCCCAACCCCGTGAGCAACGCAGAATTTACCTCTACCTTGGCGCAGCAGCTCAAGCGCCCTGCGTTCTTCCATGTTCCCGCCGCGATACTTAAGCTTACCTTGGGTGAAATGTCTAGCTTACTACTTGGTGGTCAGAATGCGGTTCCCAAAAAACTACTCGACGACGGCTATCAATTTGACTTTCCACTACTCGAAAGCGCATTATCGGAGGCATTATCCAAGTCACCTTAAGCTTTATGTCGTTCGTATCCAAAGCCAATTATTTTTGTATCTCCTGCCTGCTCTGTTTGCTAAACCCTGAAGCTGTAGCCGAAGGCAAACCCGACACAGGCCTCAGCCTCGATTATCTAGCGTGCTCTATCATTACCAGTGAGCACCTCACTACTTTGCAGCTTTACCAACGCGGTTTACCACTCGAAGCCGCCAAAGCATCCTTACCCAACATCAGCAAAGAAGCCATAAAACGGGTGGACTATATTTACCGCCTTGCAGACCGTATCGGGATCTTAAATGCCTATTCGGACATCAACACCAATTTTGCGCGCTGCGCGACTCTGGTCTACGAACAACGCGACAAGCCCGCGGTCGACCAAATTGACTACGGATATTATTTTTGCGCAGGAGAAAACAAGGTCCGTTTCGAAATCATCCTTAACCATAATAAATACCATACGCTCGAAAAAGTACTCGAACATACACCCGACAGTCACAGCGACGTTGCCATCCGTTATCACAAACTTATCAAACAGAAGGGCCTGTTAGCCGCGTTCGACTTAACCGCCAACAACCTTAAATCCTGTTTGAATAACCTCCGTTAATTTTTTTATTTTTCTTAAAACTAATTTGTTGACTTCGCAAAATCACTTCCCTATTATACGCGCCACTTCGACGAAGTAACTGATGCGTCCCCTTCGTCTAGAGGCCTAGGACACCGCCCTTTCACGGCGGTAACAGGGGTTCGACTCCCCTAGGGGACGCCACTTTTTCTCTCGTCACACCTCTGCAAAACCCGTTTTAAAATTGATCATCTTTCATTCAGGTTTGATCCTAATCTCGCTTCTGCCAAACCACCGGCGTGACCTATGTGTCGCAATTCTGTTAGTACGACCTTAGCGCCTCTTTAAGTGCGCATATTAAGTACGCATACAAATCCTAAACCAAAGCTGTTTAACACTCGCGTACAAGAGTTCTCGTTGCTAATATTAAGCACTTAGCGCCGTCAACTCTGTTCCGTACTGTGTGAACAGTACGTGCCCAATACCATTCCAAAAACATATACCAAGGACATCATGCCCAAGCCAACGATTCTGACTATTAACTGCGGAAGCTCCTCATTAAAATTTGCCTTGTACGAGGCAGGAACCCTTTCCCTCCTTGCTGAAGGTATCGCTGACGGACTTGGTGGAGATCAGGCCTATTTGCAGTCCAGCATGAGCGCAGACAAACAACATCAAGCTCAACTCAGCCACAGTGGTGCACTGGATACATTTTTAGCGCAACTTTCAGAACACTATGCACTGGACAGTACACTTGCGGGCGTTGGCCACAGAGTCGTGCACGGTGGTGAACAATTCAAGGCTTCGACCTTGATAAATGAACAGGTTTTGTCTCAGATCGAAGAGTGCATTCCTC
>JBFJVR010000528.1:0-1977 GCA_041624095.1 Oleiphilaceae bacterium | reverse complement strand
CGCGTATAAGCCCCACCGTTTGATTTAAAATTCTGCATCTCGCCATCTACCAGCTCATCCATGGCGCGCTGCATACTGCCATCCTCGTCTCTTTCAAACAGCGGATCCCAAAGGCGCCCCCAAACCACCTTAAGTACATTCCAGCCCGCGCCTCGAAACACACCTTCGAGCTCTTGGATAATCTTACCGTTGCCACGAACCGGGCCATCCAGACGCTGCAGATTACAATTCACCACAAATATCAGATTATCCAGTTTCTCTCTTCCGGCCAGCGCTATCGACCCCAAGGTTTCGGGTTCGTCGGTTTCGCCATCACCAACAAAGCACCATACTTTGCGATTACTTTTCTCTGTCAACTCGCGGCTGTGCAGATACTTCATTACGTGCGCTTGGTAAATCGCCTGTAAGGGGCCAAGCCCCATTGAAACTGTTGGGAACTGCCAGTAATCAGGCATTAACCAAGGATGGGGATAAGAGGGTAAACCGTTGCCGTCTACCTCGTTGCGGTAGTGGTCCATTTGCTCTTCTGACAAACGCCCCTCAAGAAAAGAGCGGGCATAAATTCCCGGGGACGAATGCCCCTGAATGTATATCAGGTCGGCATCACGGGTTTCATCACCCGCGTGGAAGAAATAATTAAACCCAACGTCGTATAAGGTCGCGCTCGACGAAAAGGAGGAGATATGCCCACCTAGTTCGCCGGGGCGTTTATTGGCCCGTAGTACCATCGCCATGGCATTCCAGCGGATAAGTGAGCGTATCCGACGCTCCATAAACAAATCACCGGGCATTCTATTCTCTTGCTCTACGGGGATAGTATTGCAGTAGGGAGTAGTCACTGTGTGAGGGAGTTGCGCACCTTGCCTTCTGGCTTTTTCAGACAGCACCGTCAATAGGAATTTTGCCCGATCCAGGCCCTCGTTTTCGATTACCGAACTCAGAGCATCTAGCCACTCTGAGGTCTCAATTGGATCAGAATCGTCCAGCATTGAGTTCTCCTTTTGAGTCATGCCGTAATTACAGGTTTGTATGCTGTTATTATTTGAAGCGCAGTGTTTAGTTTAGACCCTCAAACACAATTCCGTTAGGTAATGACAGATAGCACTAACGAATATTTACCCTCTGCCTAAAAATTGTTTGAACTTGTCGAGTGCAAACAGCCTGCGTACTTAGTACAATATTTGCACATACCCACTCAATAGCAACAGAGCAGTTTCAACATGAAAGTTTTTCCTTCATTCAGGTCGCTACGGCTAGCAGTATTTGCCTTGCTTAGCGTACTCACCACTGGAAGCTCGGTTGTTTTCGCCGTACAACCCATGTCCGAAATAGACTTGGGCTCGGTATCTGCTGATGCGGGTGAGAATATATTGAATATTTATGGGGCAAGTGCTGCGGGTTTACGCGACGATGTTACCGGCAGCGACCAAAACATGTCCGCCACCAATCTGGTAAAAAAACAACACCAAGAGAGTACCGAAGTTGAATCCGCGGTCGATGACAAAATTAAAACCTTAGCCTCAGGCATTGCCGGGTATGATCTTGCTATTTTATCGCCAAGCTTGGACAAAGAGACCGTTCAAGCCACGCTTAGCGCGTCTCTGGTAACCGTCAAAGACCTGTCTGCCCTCTCAACAAATGGTGAGATTCGCTATAAAAACGAGAATGTTCACCACGACATGAAACACATTGAAGATGGTGGCGTATCGGTAGAAAGGGACTTAAGTATCGATCTGTTAAAACTAGAAAACCTGCGGGGCGACTATCAGGACCGAAGCCCATCAGCGGGCAGTATTTATATTTCTGACTGGCGCTCACAGGGTGAAACACGTATCAAACTACAGTAGCCACGCTCACCAGTTAGCTACGTAACGCCTGATCAACGAAATCTGCGCGCCTACCATGGATGAGTTACGCCTTGCCTGGCGTAGCACGATCAGCCCCTGCAAGTGGCACAAGAGCTGGCTCGCCAGCGCT
>JBFJVR010000527.1:0-1985 GCA_041624095.1 Oleiphilaceae bacterium | reverse complement strand
ATGTAAATGTATTAAGTCAGGAAGTCCTGATTTCACCCGAAAAATTAAAACAGGACATCCCTCTCTCGGAAGCAGCTGAAAAAACTGTTCTGGCAGGGAGAGAAACGATAAACAATATTCTTGACCGTAAAGACCACAGAATATTTTTAGTGATTGGTCCCTGTTCGATTCACGACATTGAAGCCGCTAAAGATTATGCGCGAAGACTCAAAGCGCTGTCGGAGAAGGTCAGCGACACACTGTATTTGGTGATGCGCGTTTATTTTGAAAAGCCACGTACTACGGTAGGTTGGAAGGGGCTTATCAACGACCCTCATTTGGACGATTCATTTGAAATCGAAGAAGGTTTACACCTTGGCCGCCAACTGCTGATCGATATCGCAGAGCTTGGACTGCCTACCGCTACCGAAGCGCTTGACCCAATTTCACCGCAGTATCTACAAGATACGATTTCGTGGTCTGCAATCGGTGCTAGAACAACAGAGTCACAAACGCACCGCGAAATGAGCAGTGGGCTTTCAGTTGCAATCGGATTCAAAAACGGTACCGACGGTGGGCTCTCTGTTGCCATGAATGCCCTCAACTCAGTTGCGCACCCACATAGCTTTTTGGGCATCAACCGTGAAGGTCAGGTTTCTGTGGTACGCACGAAAGGCAACCCCTATGCGCACGTTGTACTGCGCGGCGGCGGAGGCAAGCCGAACTATGACTCAGTGAACGTGGCTTTATGCGAGCAGGAGCTCGAGAAATCGGGTTTAGCCAAAAATATTATGATTGATTGCAGTCATGCGAACTCAAACAAGGACCCTGCCCTGCAACCGCTGGTTATGCAAGACGCGACACATCAGATCCTTGAGGGTAATAAGTCTATTATTGGCCTAATGATTGAAAGCAATATTAATTGGGGCAATCAATCCATTCCGAAAGACTTGTCCGAACTTAAATATGGTGTATCTGTTACCGATGCGTGTATTGACTGGGAAACTACTGAAAAAGCTGTTCTCGATATGCATGCCAAGCTAAAAGACGTACTGCCGAAACGCTAGTTTTAGCAGCACCCAGCCACTTTGACCTTATGGTCGCAGTGGCTGGGCAAATACACTTAACCTCCCAGACAAACCTCAGCTAATAACTCTCCTTTATTACTTAGACTTCGGCAGAATCACTTCACGACTGAAGGCACCAATGATCGGCGTACCGTGAGCACGCATTATAGGTTCAATTTCCCGATGTAATTGATGGTAACGATAGAACGGCACCCGCGGGAAAAGATGATGTATTGAATGCAGATTTTGCCCCAACCAAAACCACTCAATTGGCTTCATCCAACTTGGCATAATAAGGCTATTGGTATTTCTGTAACGCTGGGTTTCTGAGTAAGGCAAATGAGGGCGATATGCAAACCAATAGGCAGTAAACAATCCGCCTAAAAAATACCCGCCAAGAACGACAAAAGCCGCCCCTTCCTGCTCAACACTAAGAATGAACGTTATTCGCCAGCCAATAGAAATAAAAAGTTCCACGCAGTAAACCAGACGCTCTCGCAGAGTCGCGCCGCCCCAGCTATGGACGGCAAAGAATGCATTCTGAACCCAGATAAACCTAAACGTGGTTATAATCGCCATAAGTGGGCCTTTACCTAAGCCCTGGATCATAAAGTCAGGGTCTTTTTCTGCCTGATTGGTATAGCGATGGTGTGTGAAGTGCTCTATCCGATGCGAAGCATAGGGTATGGCAATAAGCGGTGCGACAAGATAGCCGCATAGCTCATTCAACCAACTCAGGCCCTCATTATTGCCATTTATATTTCGATGCGCCGCTTCGTGCAGCGGCGTATAAGAGAAGTAAGTCAAGACAGCCAATATAAAAAGTGCCGCCCAGCCGGGAACCATGCCTTGCGCATACAAAGCCAGATGTACAATGAAACAGCTGACTACGAGCAAGCTCATCCCTACTGTTAACCATGCCACCCTCCCCATTTTATT
>JBFJVR010000526.1:0-1987 GCA_041624095.1 Oleiphilaceae bacterium | reverse complement strand
TGGCGTCATTCGCCCTCTAATCGCGTTTCGATTCTACCCAAATGCGTTTTACATAAACCTGAATTATGCGCATTCAAGGTAACACTTCACAGGCCGCTATCTCAATGCGCTAAAACGGCTTTTCGATACGCTTATTCTCGCTACAGAAGCCCCCCTTATGCAGCTAATTCCCCGTAACGCATTAACTTCTCAATGTTGTGCACCATACAGTACAACTGCCACTGGCCTTGCACCTTCTTCTTGCTTCGCAAGCTAAAGCGATTAAGTCGTTTTGCAGTCGTGATGTTCCCGAACACAGGCTCTACCACAGACATTCTATGGCTATACACCTGCTTACCGAAGTCACTGTCGACGCGCGCTTTCATCCAATTGGTGTATTCTTGCCCTCGCTCCGTGTCGAGCATGAACGAAACTTGCCTTCCTGCCCCCTTACGATGCGCTGCCGCACTGGGGTTCTTCATGCACTTCTCTTTTAAGTCGCAGTTGCGACACTGCAGTAACTTACCCTCGAACCATGCCTTGGGCCGGCCATTGATCGTCTCTCGCACGCCGCGATAACTTAACGACTCGCCTGCCGGGCAGATGCAGGTGTTGTTCACCGCATCGAAATTAAATTCACTCGCAGGAATGACTCGCTTGGAGTGATGTGTCTTTTTAAACTTCGGCACTTCACCCTGATGGCGTTTTCCATACTTCTTTTTCTGCTCCGCAAACTTCGGATCGCGGCTTCTAAACTGGTTGTCTGGCACGTAAGCGTTGATATTATTCTGATGTAAATACTTCATGTTCGCTTCATTGGCAAAGCCAGTATCGGCGGTAACGATGGTTCCTTTATCGTAGATACTCTCTGCAATACCCAGTTTAGCCAAACGAATCTTAACCTGTTCAAGCACCGGGGCTAGCGTATGGTGTTCTTGGCCTTCGCCAAAGGTTTGCGCGTCGATGACTATCTGGTGCTTTTTATCCACTGTGGCCACACCGTTATAGCCCTGAATGGTGCCTTTACCCGTGAGCATCTTCGCACTTTCGTTATCGGTGATATTACTTTTTACTTCCTTTTGTCTTTGAGCCCTACCCATCCTTGGACTGTTGTGCTTTAGGAAGTCATCGATCCTGTCAGCAGCTTTATTGAGAGTATTGATTGTTTGCTCAGTGCGTTTTCTACGCTCTTCGTCTTTGGCCTCCGCTTTATCTAACTGTTTGTGCTCCTTAACATGGTGCTTGATTAACCGGCGCAACTTGGCGCTCTTGTCGCGAAGCTCTTTGAATGTGCCGGAATGCTCCTTCGCCGCATTCGAGGGCAGCTTGCAACCGTCGATGGCAAACAACTCGTTGCCCAGCAAGCCTTGCTCATGACACACCAATAAAACCTGTTCAAACAGATCTTCAATCTCTTGGCTGTGACTGCTGACAAAGCCCGAGATCGTCGTAAAGTGAGGTACGGTATCGCATGACAAGGCTTTAAAGATAATGTTCGTCTCGCAACACCACTGAATCTCACGGCTTGATGTAATGCCCTTGGAGTACGCGAACAAAATGATCTTCAACAAAATAGCGGGGGCATAAGCAGGGCGACCAACGTCATCGTTGTTATAGTTAGGGAAGAAAATTGAAAGATCGAGTTTATTGTCGATCAAATAATGGATCGCATACTCGAAGGTACCAGGCTGAAGTTGGTCACGATAATTAATCACAACCATAGCGCTTTGATCGTAATTATAGGGTTTGAATTTTGGCATCAGAAACACTCCGTGTTAACAGCCAGTATTCTATCAAAAAAAAAAATATTATGGGTTTTTTCTACAGCCTGAACGCCTGGCACAGCGGCGTGCAATGCGCAGCATTGCGCGTCCAGCCCAGCGAATTTTGCTGGGCGATGTTGGTGCCACTGGTTATACGACCAATGCCCTAAAAGTTAGAACGTGGCCACCAAATTATTTAAACGACGCCACGATGTGAAAGGTGGCGACTTCCCTTGTTGCCTGTG
>JBFJVR010000525.1:0-1988 GCA_041624095.1 Oleiphilaceae bacterium | reverse complement strand
GAGCAGCAAGCTTGCCACTTTTTCGGATGAATGGAAGTCCGGGGCGAGCAAAGTGACCAGCAGCGGAAAGCCTGACTGATCTTGAAATTGTGAGGTTTTACCCTTGCAGAGGTAAGCGCCTTCAGGAAGAAACTGCCACGTCACGCTGAGATGTTTTGTCTGCACGCCAGTCCCCTGAGAAAACGTCTCGCCAATCCGTTTTACCGTGTCTGCCAAGTTTATATGCTCCTTAAAGGGTAAGGACTGAATATGTATGAAAGGCATGGTGCACTCCTCCATCAGTTTGGGGTATTAATTGCAGGCATTCTTTTCGTTCGGAAAAAGCGTTAAGCTTTGGCTTCGCCGGTGGGAGAGGACTCTCCATTCGCTGGCGTCAATTAGACAATAATAAAACAGGGCGAACCCGTGCAATCCTTACTGACTTTTTTTAATCGTTTTTTTGAAACTGCACCGCAAACATTGTTACGTCACCGTATATGGGTATTATCTGGTTTCGTTATTGTTACTGCTGTTCTTGTGGTAGGGATGCTGACCCGTTTTACCATGGAAATGTCCCTGGAAAGCTGGTTTAAAGACGATGATCCAGCAAAAGTATCGCTCGAGAAATATCGCCACCAGTTTGGCAGTGACGATGGCGTTTATATAGTTTATGAGGCGGCAGACGGCGATGTTTTTTCCGAGCAATCGCTGTCGATACTGAGGCAGTTTCATCATGATCTCGACGCCCTTCGTTTTTTCGCAGAGAGCGGCGAAGAGGCCTTGCACTCGCAATTCAAGCGAATAGAGCGCATCGATTCCTTGTTTAATGCCCGCTACCTTATCGCTGAAGGTGACACGCTTATTTCCGAAAAGTTATTAGCGAATGATTTCCCCCAAACAGATAAAGAACGAGAGGCGAAACGCCAATTAGCAAGCGCGCAAGACGCCTTTCAACTGGCATTTTTTTCCGACGATTATCGCTTTGGAGGAATTCGTTTAAAGACCGACTTTGGCGTTGTTCCTCTATCACAAACTTTGCTCTCCGGAGAGGCTGAAAGCGTCGACCTGCTAAGTGAAGAACAAGCGGACTTCGACGGCGATGTGGTGCTAGATACTGGCACAGAGGACCATAATGTCGCCTTTCAGGACATGCAAATGGAAGAGTATCTGGTCTTTATGACTGCGCTTAGAGAGCTTAGCGAACGCGATGAATACCGGCATTTTACCTTTTACTTCACCGGTACCGCTGCAATGATGGAGTTTGCGATGAATAATATGGCCCAAGCGGCGGGCTTACTGTTACTTATGATGTTGGTTGTACTCGCCTTGCTTTGGTTTTTGTTTCGTTCGTGGAGCGCTGTTGTCTGGCCGGTTCTGGTTATTAGCTGTTCTGCATTTTGGTCGATTGGCTTCCTGTCCTGGTTAGGCGTTGAGCTTTCTAACATGGTCAGTTTGTCATTTATGCTGATACTCGCGGTCGGGGTGGCTGATTGTGTGCACGTGTTGAGTGCTTATCTCTATTATCGTGACAAGGGGCTGGAGCACCGCGCTGCCATGGCGCGAGCATATCGAAAAACCGGAATGCCTATTTTCCTGACAACCATTACCACTATGGCGGGCATGTCGGCACTGATGATCAGTGACCTGCCACAGATAGGTATTTTTGGTCTGAACTCTGCACTAGGTGTCGGAGTAGCCTTCGTTTTGACGATATTTTTGCTGCCGGTGTTGTTGGATATCTGGCACCCGTATCACTCCACGCACCATCGAAGGAAACGGCACGCTAAGGGTGAAGAGAGCAGCGAAGCCAGAAGCGCGGATTCGGCTATCGCGAATTCGAGATTGCAAGCCCTGTTAAACAGGATTCCTGCGTTTACGACGCGTGCATCAAAACCCATTGTGCTGGTGTATTTTGCTTTGTTTGGCGTCTTTATTGTCGGTGGCGGCCGCCGCTTCATTCAGGGCAGCGGCCTGTTGCCTGGTGCTGGCGGTGGTGTTGTCGGTGGCGG
>JBFJVR010000524.1:0-1993 GCA_041624095.1 Oleiphilaceae bacterium | reverse complement strand
CCGTGCAGTGTGATTAAAGTGCTACGAAGAGCGTTATCGTTTTCTTCCGGATCTACGACCTTAGGCAGATCAAAAGGGTTGATTCGAGCGTTACTACTAAGGCTTAAGCGTAGATATGCACCGCCGACCGCTTCGCTCATCTTTTCGTATTCATTTTCTGGATCGATAATGAATATCTCTGTGCCAAACATCATGCTGCGCAGGGCTTCCAGCTTAACGGAAAAACTTTTACCGGCACCGGATTTTGCAAATACTACACTGTTGCCGTTTTCCAGCGAAAAGCGATCAAATATTACCAGTCCAGCATTATGCATGTTGATGCCATACAAAATTCCGTTTTCCTGGCTCAAATCAGCACTGGTAAACGGAAAAGTTGTACTTATCGCGCCGGTATCCATGTTGCGACGGATTTGCAACTGGTCCATAAACTGCGGAATGGTTGAATTGAGCCCCTGTTCCTGCTGGGCACTCGCCGGTTTACTGAACACTTGTTGCTGAGCGAGCAAGCTCTCCACGCGGTGTGACACGACTTCCAGTTCATTATCGTCGTTAGCGTATATAGTGAAGTAAAAACCAAACCGGAAGAATCTCTCTTCACCGACCTGTAGTTTGTCTCGAAGCTCTTCAGCATCTTGTATGGCGGCTTGTTTTCCTGGGTCGCGCACTTTGCCTTTTTCGGCGTCAATCTGCAGGCCGGCTTCAAGCTGGCTTACTTTTTTACGTAGGTTTTCTAAGACGATCTGGCTGCCAACCGGGTAAATAAATAGCGAAATGTCCATGCGTTCATCGAGATTGATCATGCCGCTAAGCCAGCCGGTGTAGAGTTGGCGAGGGTACCCATACACGAAGTAAGTTCGCGCTAATCGTGTACCAATCTTAAACTGTTTGCTCTCAAATTCCAGACTAGCCGGAGCAATAAAGTCGCGTAGCGCTGTCATGCCTTTTTGGAAAGCAGATTGCGCTGACAATTGGTCGCGAATATTTGATGCCTGAGCACGGTCAACATTCGTCATCGGTTGCTGGGGTGCTGGTTGTTTCTTGCCAAACATGGTAACTACACCAATTCCCTGTTCAAATTAGGTTGTGTTGCCGCGCCTCGCCCTTTGGTGACAACAGGTGACGTAAGATCGTTAAAGTTCTTGAGCTGTTGGCGTGTAGCGGTGTCGGGGTTGTAGGCATCGTAATACAACTCAATAAGTTCTTGCGTGTCAAGTGGGATAGAGTTTACCTGGCATTGTTGCAAGCCTGCCATCACTGTCTGAATTCGGTTTTTCAGCTCGGTCTTGGCAGCCTCTAAATCAGACTCGTTGACCACAACTCGCTGCTCTTTTTTGCCGATAATAGTGGAAAAGAAGCTCTTGCCTGCCTTAACTGCCTTCTGGGCATCAATTGATGAGTGGTAGTCGATGACTATGTAAAACTTTTTGTCCATGATGTTTGTTTGCTCAGACACAATGGACATATAGTTAATATAGTCTTCCATGAGTAGTGCTAGCAGCATGTTGTCATGCTCTGATCTGATCTTGTCGAGCTTTTCGAGGTATGGGCGAAGGTCAACATGAGTACTTCTAATAAAAACCTGAATGTCAAAGTATAGAGAGTTTAAAAAGCCTTGGTACGCATATTCGACTGCTTCACGCTCTTCGGGGCTCATCAAGTCGAAGTTAATGCTTTGGCACATCACCACTGCCCGAAAAGAACCGTCGTTCATGATAACTAGACCATCGCGGATTTCAGCTATTTCTAGTGCGTTTTGGGTGCTGGTTTTGTTCGGTTGAGGCAGCGGTGCTTTTGCCTGTTGCTTTGCAGCGTCATAACCGCCCTGCACTTCTTGTGGAGGCGGCATTTGAATGTCCTGATTAGTAGTCGGTGCGCGTGGGACGGTAGATGGTTCGACTGCTGAGTGTATAGTCTGCGGTGGAGGCGGAGGGGGTGGCGCAGCGGACCCTTGGCCGAATTGCCGGTAGCCTTGTTGGTTTGGTTGCTGTTGGTT
>JBFJVR010000523.1:0-2006 GCA_041624095.1 Oleiphilaceae bacterium | reverse complement strand
TGTGACAATTCACTGGACTTGCCGAAAATTATTACAATCAGCATGGCGATGTCGCACAGGTAGCCTAAAATAAAGTCACCCCGATCCGCATTAGATGTGAAATGAGGAAACAGCTTGAAACTACAACAACGAATAGCCATAAGCGTGATCCTCTTGAGTACTTTAGGCTTGGTGCTGGCAGGCGGTTTGACGCACTACAATACCAAGCAAACACTTGAGCAAACGACCATTGACAACTTATTGGCTTTGGCGGCAGTACAAAAAGAACGCTTGTCAGAAAGTATTCATGCGCAGATCGACCGTGTTGCGTTGATTTCTAGCCGTACTAAATTGCGCCAAGTCTTCGCCCAAGTTGTTCAAGCCGACGATGCAAGCCAAGAGCAGCGGCAGATACTTGAGCGGATACTGAGTGACAGTATGGTCTCGGTAGACGGATTTAAGGAGTTGAGGCTATACGATTCGCAGAAAAAGCTTCGTTTAAATGTTAAACATCCGCGTCTGAAAGAAACGGAGGATGCTGTCGTCGAAGTGCCTCAGTTTAACCGTCTGGCGGTGCATCAAATTGCTTTAGGGCCGACAGGTGAACTAGAGATCCAGATATTTGAGCGCTTGCAACTGTATAATACCCCGATTGGTTATCTGGCTGCGCGTATTGAAGCCGATGCCTTCCTCGAAATTTTTAATAACTACGAAGGTTTTGGTGAAACCGGCGAAGCCTTGTTGGGCCGCCGTGATATGTACGGCAACTACCTCTTTCTTCACGATTTGCGTTTTGACCCACATGCGGGCTTAAAACGTCATTTGCCAGCGTCGAATCATGATATGCCCATGAGCCATGCTTTTGGTGACGACACTAAGGTTCTTTTGAACGCTGTAGACTATTCAGGAGCAAACGTAATTGCGGTTGCGGAGCCTTTGCCTGAGCTTGGTTGGGGGCTGGTGGTGAAAAAAAGCCGGGACGAGGTATTTGCTCGCCTGGATGATAACTTGACGATATTCATCGTCGCGCTGCTGGTGTTGATCGTATTTTTTATTGTCGCTTCGTTGGCTGTCAGCCGCAGCTTGACCCGGCCCCTTTCGAACCTGACCGACATGGCACGGCGCGTGGCCGATGGTGACTACTCCGTACGGGCCGATGTAAACACCAGCGACGAGCTTGGTTTGTTCGCTAAGTTATTCAATACCATGCTGGATAGTACGCAAAACTTCCACAGTGAGTTGGATGCGCGTGTAAGGGAGCGGACTGAAGCATTGGAGCAGTCGCGTGCCGATGCTCAAGAAGCAAATAGGGCAAAGAGCCAGTTTTTGGCAGCGATGAGTCACGAAGTCAGAACACCGATGAATGCAGTGCTGGGTATGTCGGAAATGTTGCAAAACACCAGTTTGAACCATCAGCAGCGCGAGCAAGTAAGAATCATACGCGAGTCCGGACAGTCTTTGCTTGACCTGATCAACCAGATTCTGGACTTCTCCAAGATTGAGTCGCAGCAGTTATTGCTCGAGACCATTCCTTTTAATCTGCACGAAAGTCTTTATGAAGCTGTGCGGGTTAATGCGAGTAATGCGGATACCAAAGTGCTGGACTTAGTCGTCGATTATCCTTCTGAATTACCACATTTTTTTCATGGAGACCCGACGCGTCTGAAGCAGATTTTTATTAATTTGATTGGCAACGCGGTTAAGTTTACCAATGAGGGCTACGTTATTCTGCGAGTGCGCGCGGAACAAGAGGCGGCGTGTTTTGATGGCGGAGAAGTCGTGAACCTCGAATTTTCGGTAGAAGACAGCGGCACAGGCATAAGCAAAGAAGCCTTGTTGAATCTGTTCGAACCTTTCACTCAGGCTGATGCATCGACCACGCGTAAATATGGTGGAACGGGGCTGGGTCTGGCCATTTCGAGACGTTTAGCAGAGTTGATGGGCGGCCGGCTTTTTGCTCAAAGCGAACAGGGCAGTGGCAGTTGTTTTACGCTAAAGCTTCCCTTAAAGGTTGCGGAACCTTTCGA
>JBFJVR010000522.1:0-2056 GCA_041624095.1 Oleiphilaceae bacterium | reverse complement strand
TGCCTTATTTCATCTAGCTGAATATCGCTTTCGGCTATTTTCAACAAGGCCGCAAATAACACACTGTAATCACTGCCGCGTTTCTCGAGACGGCACATCAATAGCCCTAGAATATGCTCTACATCCTGCAACCAGGCTTGTGCATTATCTTTCCCTTGCGTGGCAAGAAACTCCAAGAACAAAGGAATATAATCCGGAAGCTCGTGCTGGCTGATTTCAAGGCCTGCCTCTCGGTAGACCTTAACCAGATCAACCATCGCCTGCCCTCGATCCCGGCTTTCACCATGAACGTGCTCAAACAACCAAAGCGCCAACGAACGACCGCGCTCAAACAGTCCGTCATATTCAGCCTGCCAGTCCATCACGTCCATCGCTAAACGCCTTTGGGCAAAGCTAAGCAAACCCTGCTTAAGTTGCGGGTCCAGTTCACTCTGCTCGATTACATCGTAAACCTCATTCTGACAGGCGATCATTTGAGCATTCGGGTAATCGATCAGCCGCGATAGTACACTCAGTATCAGCATCTTATTCGCCTCCCGAAATAGCAATAATGTTGGCCCGATTGCTCGGCTTGTTGCCACCAAACAGGCTGACTTCGCTACTGCCGTCACTGCAGCCATTGCCAAAGCTAAATCCGCACGAGCTTTTCATGTCGTAAGCATCTTCAGCATAAGCGCGATGACTGGTCGGAATCACAAAGCGATCTTCGTAGTTTGCAATGGCCATGTAGCGATACATTTCTTCGACTTGATGCACCGTGAGACCAGCTTTCGCCAGTACTTCCAAGTCTTCTTTTTTGTCGACCTGCTGCGAGCGTTTATATGCGCGCATGGCAAGCATGCGTTCCAATGCGCTGAGTACCGGAGCTTCGTCACCAGCAGTTAACAAATTAGCCAGATAGCGAACCGGTATACGCAGCGATTTCAGGTCCGGAATGACCCCATCCATGCCTATGCGGCCTTGCTCAGCGGCATTCTGGATCGGTGACAAGGGTGGCACATACCACACCATTGGCAAGGTGCGATATTCTGGGTGCAAAGGCAGTGCTATTTTCCAGTCCATGGCCATTTTATACACGGGTGATTCTTTAGCCGCTTCAAGCCATGTGTCAGGGATACCTTCTTCACGTGCTGCGCGCTGAACATCTGGATCATTCGGATCTAGGAAGATATCCAGCTGTGCCTGATACAGGTCTTTTTCCAGCGGCGTACTGGCAGCTTCTTCGATACGGTCGGCGTCATAAAGCAACACGCCAAGGTAACGAATACGGCCAACACAGGTTTCGGAACAGACTGTTGGTTGCCCAGCCTCAATACGCGGGTAACAGAAAATACATTTTTCAGATTTTCCTGACTTCCAGTTGTAGTAGATCTTCTTATAGGGGCAGCCTGAAACGCACATTCTCCAGCCACGACACTTATCCTGATCAATCAGTACGATCCCGTCTTCTTCTCGCTTATATATCGCCCCCGAAGGACAACTTGCTACACACGTAGGGTTCAGACAGTGCTCACACAGACGTGGCAAATACATCATGAAGGTTTTTTCAAACTCACCGTAGATTTCCTTCTGCGCAACTTCATTGAAGTTAGTGTCAGCCTTACGTTTTTCAAACTCGGTACCCAGAATTTCTTCCCAGTTAGGCCCCCAGTTTATTTTTTCCATCCGCTTGCCACTGATTAATGAACGTGGGCGAGCAACTGGCTGATGTTTGCTTTCGGGCGCGTTATGCAAATGCTCATAGTCAAAGTCGAAGGGCTCGTAATAATCGTCGATTTCCGGCAAATCGGGGTTGCCGAAAATATTCGCCAGAATCCGCAACTTATTACCTTGTTTAGGCGTGAGCTTACCGTTTTTATCGCGCACCCAACCGCCATTCCATTTTTCCTGATTTTCCCATTCTTTGGGAAAGCCAATACCGGGTTTTGTTTCCACATTATTGAACCAGGCATACTCTACCCCGTCGCGGCTTGTCCAAACGTTTTTACAAGTAATAGAACAGGTATGGCAGCCGATGCATTTATCCAGATTCAGGACCATGCCTATTTGTGCACGT
>JBFJVR010000521.1:0-2061 GCA_041624095.1 Oleiphilaceae bacterium | reverse complement strand
GGCCGCCCCTACCAAAGCATTGTCGATTCGGCCGATATCGACAGAGCCAATTACATTTTTGAAGAACAGGTGAATCGTAAAAACGGGACCTGGAGTTCAGAGCTTAGGCTCAAGGCACACAAAGAAGACCATGCTTCACGTTTTTTTGAAGTCACCTTCTTCCCCATCGAAAATTCAATAAACAAGAGTTCTAACAAGCAGAAGCTTGACGGGACCAGCATCATTGGCACCTACGGCACTGCCCGAGATATTACCGAACGCAAAGAAGCTGAAGAATTTATCAACTTTCAGGCCTACCACGACCTGCTAACCCGGCTACCAAACCGCGCTTTATTCAAAGACCGCCTCAACATTTCGTTGGCTCAGGCAAGACGCAACAAACAAAAGGTTGCCGTGATGTTTCTTGACCTTGATCGCTTCAAGGTCGTCAATGACACCTTGGGACACGCGATGGGTGACAGGCTGTTGCAGTCGGTTGCAGAGAGGCTGGAAAACTGCGTGCGCAAGTGCGATACACTTTCACGCTTCGGCGGCGACGAGTTCACCTTGCTTTTACCGAACATATCTAGCGCTGAAGATGCTCGCACCATAGCAAAAAAGGTCATCGACGTACTGAAAGAGCCCTTCATGCTTGGCGACCACGAAGCCTTTGTCGGCGTCAGTATTGGCATTGCGATCTACCCTAACGCAGGCAACACCGTGGACCAGCTAATACAAAACGCCGACGTTGCGATGTACCACGTGAAAGGCCGCGGCAAAGATGGCTATCAATTTTTCAGCGACACCATGGTCGTCAGCAGTTCAAATCGTTTAAGTCTCGAAAGAGACATTCGCAACGCTCTTGAACATAATGAGTTCACCGTGTACTACCAGCCGCAAATAAACGCAAGCACCGGCCGTATTATCGGCGTTGAAGCGCTTGTGAGATGGCAACACCCTACACGCGGGCTGGTTTATCCTGGTGAGTTCATCCCCCTTGCAGAAGAAACCAAACTCATGTCGGATATCAACGACTGGGTATTAATCACCGCCTGCAAAGAAGTCAAAAAGTGGATCGACAGCGGCCATTCGGACATTCGTTTATCAGTAAACTTTTCTCCTTTGCAGGTCGAGCATCCCAAATTTGTCGCGAAGCTGCTTGAGAAGCTGGAACAAACCCAGTTTCCGGCCGAAAACCTCGAAATTGAGTTGACTGAAAACGTTATCATGAACGATTTAGAGCACATGACACAAAAACTCAGCCAACTGGCTGAACATGGCTTAACTATCGCGATCGATGACTTCGGAACCGGTTATTCCTCACTAAATTACCTACGTAAGCTACCCATTCATACGCTCAAGGTAGATCAGTCGTTTATTCACGATATCCAAGACAGCATGGACGAAGCCTGTATCGTTAACGCGATCGTGTCGATGGCTCACGGCTTAAAACTAAACATCGTTGCCGAAGGTGTGGAGACCAAAACCCAATTGGAGTATCTGATCACCTTGGGCTGCCAGGAAATCCAAGGCTTTTATTTTGGTAAGGCGGAGCCAGCCCAACACGTGTTAGATATGCTCAACAACCGCATGCATTCTATCGCCAGTTAGACCTAAATCTCTATTAGAGCTAAGAAGCGGGAAGGAGCCCGCTTTTCAGCATTTATGTGTTACATATTGCGTGAAGCATTGACTTTTAAATTGAATAACTTCAACCTCTGAGCGACACATTCAAGCGGCCCACCCTTCACTATTCTGGAAAACTCTCTACCATGCTCGACAAATATCGTCTTGTTGGCTCTTCTTATGACTTTTTGAGCAAACTATACAGTGGCAACGTGATCCATGACTGTAAACTCGCCATGCTACGAGAAGACACCATTGGTAAAGGCTCGAAAGTGTTATTTGCGGGCGCAGGGCAAGGCCAGGATGCGATCAGGGCAGCGGAACTCGGCGCCAAAGTCACCATCGTCGATATATCACCCACGATGATGAAGAAATTTGGCCAAAGATTGGCGCGGCACCCTCAAAAAGATCAGCTGGATATTGAATGCCAGCTCATCGACATTCTCAAATATGACG
>JBFJVR010000520.1:0-2066 GCA_041624095.1 Oleiphilaceae bacterium | reverse complement strand
GTATCAAAGGCGAGGGGCGGCTTGTTTTTCTGCTCAAGCAGGATGATGTACTAAACCATTTGGAGCAAACACTGGTTTTCGCCGAGAAGGCTCGTGCAATTGGCTGTTTGGTAGGTGTTGAGAATTTCACCATAGACGACTCGAAGCCTTATTTACAAAGCCTGACTCCCGATTATTTGAAGCTCGCACCCGAGCTGATTAAGTCTGCGCGTCATAACGAGAAGGTGCGTGATTCACTGAAGCATTTAACTAAAATTATGGATGCACGCGGTGTCAAGATTATCGTGACTGCGGTTGAAAATGTGGTTGATATGCAGTCTTTTTACAAGTGGGGTATCAAATTATTTCAGGGCTATGCTATCCAGATTCCGAGTGATAGCTTGCATCGTGAATTTGGTTTTGAGGGTGAAAGCTAGTTAGTGTTATTCATGTAAGTGTTGAAAATATCTCGCAGGCTACCGTCGGCTTTCATCTCGTCAATGACGGCGTCGAGTTTTTTGGTCAAGCGGTTGTTTGCATTGTGCGGGTTATTTTTACTGATCATTAGGTAGCTCTTGTTTACCGCGACAGGCGTATTCAAACGGCTTAGTTTATCTTTGGCATTTAGTTGTTTTACCAGCAGGTCGCCATTTAGTTCATCAACGATAAAGCAGTCAATGCGCTCACGCATGAGTTTACGCATGTTTTCTTCACTGGTGGCAGACTCTTCTACTGTAAATAGCTTGTCCTTGCGTGCTTTTTGGAATTCACTGCTAATTACCCAGCCAAGGTTAATACCGACTTTCTTGCCCCGTAAATCAAAAAGTTCATTAAACTCAAAAGGCAGGCTTGTTGGTACGTATAGTAATACCCGCTCCTCAAACCAGGCTTGAGTGAAACTGTATTGCTTTTCGCGTTCGGGTGTTTTGTATATGCCAGCTAATATGGCATTTTTTGAGTCGACCATCCTGATTGCGCGCTTCCAAGGATAAAGCGCAAGCTGAACCGGATACCCGGCGCGCTCAAATAGCACCTTGCTAAGCTCTACATAAAACCCTTTCTTCGTGCCCTTATCGTCCCAAGAGTAGGGAGGGTAGGAGTCGTCAAAGACCACGAGGAGAGGGGCCATGTTAGCAGACTGTTTGCCATTGGATATCGCCCCTTCAGATGCCGAAGCGAAGCCAATATACAACAGCCATAAGGCCAAAATTACGTCAGCTTTTCTCATCGCTTCACCCGTAGAAAGGTTTATCCCTATCTGCCTTATAGCAGCAGGCATCATAGCCATTTATAGTAATAAAGCCGTGTATGTGCAACTTAAATCAAATTGCCCGAGAAATTACCGTAATTAAAGTTTGCTCCATATAAGTCGGTCCGCATGGTCTGCCCAACGCTCATAGTGTGAGCGAAAGTGTTCATCTACAGCATGTCGCGTTATTTTTAAGGTAGGGGTAAACAAGCCACTGTCTTCTGGCCAAGGTGTTCTAAAGACCACTAAGGTGCTTATTTTTGCATAGGACTCTGCTTCAGCGTTGACATCGTCCAATGTTTCAAGCAATCGCTTCTCGATTTCGGCGGTTTCCAGTGCAGCGGTATTTTCAGCAAGGCTGATCAAGGCAATCGGCTGGTTAAGCCCAAAGCCTGCTACCACGGCTTGCTCTATGAAGAAGTTTCTGCCCAGCTTTTGCTCTATCGGTACCGGGGTAATAAATTTGCCTTTTGAGGTTTTAAAGGTGTCTTTGATTCTGCCGGTGATAACCAAGTTTCCTTCGGCATCTAGCCGACCTGTGTCGCCCGTTCGGTAATAATCCCCGCGCATGACTTCTGCGGTTTTTTCCGGGTCGTTGTAGTAGGCTTTCATTACCCATGGAGCTTTGATCAAGACTTCGTCTGTGGCTGGGTCAATATCTATTTCAACACCATGCAGTGCTTTGCCTACCGTGCCGGGTACAATGTTGTCCCTGCTGTTATAGGTCACTCCGCCAGCGAGTTCTGTTGCGCCGTACACTTCCTGGATATGAATATCCAGCTTAGCAAACCAGTCGAGTACCGAAGCCGAAATAGGCGCCGCTCCGGATATCGCAGCT
>JBFJVR010000519.1:0-2070 GCA_041624095.1 Oleiphilaceae bacterium | reverse complement strand
TTTAAGCTTGTCTTTGACACTAACAACTTTCTCTACCACCGATTTGATCGCGGAGATGCCTACAGTCTCAGACGGCTCTGCGACTCGCGAGTTACGCTCGTTGATTGTCGGTTTTTCGGGCCTTTGTTTGGCTTTGGCCAGTGAATGCTGTTCTTTCTTATAAGCTCGCTTATCCTGATAGCGATCCCATAAACGAACCAGCAGCGCGCGGATAAACTCATACAACCTGATCGTCAACACGCCGGTTCTATCCATTAATCCAAGCCAGGATAAACCGGTAAATATCGTCAAACCAAAGAGCAACATCGACACCAGCAGCAAGGTGCTACCAAGCAAATTAAAGCTTTTGAGTAAGGCGTTAGACAGCTCTACACCAATTACCCCACCCGATACGTTGTCCATACCGGCGATAGAATAAATGGCGAGCAAACCCGTCGCGCCCATCGCCGTGAGTACAAACCCAAAAACTCGGATACAGAACATGGGCCAATGAAAACCCTCGCTGTGCTTTCGATGCCTAAACAGCACACACGCGCGATAGGCGATTAGTATCGGAAACAAGTAAGCGACATACCCAAAAAAATACAACAGTATATCTGCGAACCAGGCACCAGCACGGCCACCATAATTCTGCGGTAAAGTATTTACGCCCGTGCTTGCCCAGCCCGGATCCTGTGGGCTATGCGAAACCAGCGCCATTACCAAAAATATGCACGCGGCCACCGTCAGTATCAAGCCACCTTCACGCGCCCCTTGAGACACATATGCCTGAAAC
The DNA here is from genome assembly GCA_041624095.1 of Oleiphilaceae bacterium. GTDB lineage: Bacteria > Pseudomonadota > Gammaproteobacteria > Pseudomonadales > Oleiphilaceae > PZPK01. Next base: position 1,295 of record JBFJVR010000519.1, on the reverse strand, counting down.
AACTGCTGGTTATTTTTTGAGGGAGTATTTTGGCCCATAGCGGGAATTATATTCACTTCTTGAGAGGTCCCGAATTTGAAACAAGTCGATAACTGCCGGTCTGAACATGCTTTATGCCAACGAGCTAAGCGCCAACACAAATGCGAACACGCAAAACATCGTTCGCACAAGGAACAGACTACCGCAACATTAGCTATAGTATAGAAAAGTTTTAAGAAATGTCTTTAATTATCTGAAAAATAAGAATATGCCGATTCACGTTCGAGCCTGAGGGCAAAGAAAAACAGAACGAAAATCGACACTTATAGCGACATTACCATCTCTTTAGCAAAGCACTGAGAAGGTAATATCACTATTTGGCAGCAGAAAGCGTGGCAAAGCCCTTGGACAAGTCGTTTATTAGGTCATCTGCGTCTTCGAGGCCAACCGACAACCTGATAAGGTCGTCGGTGATTCCGCTGCGCAGCTTGTCCTCGTCGGATAGTCGCCCATGGGTCGTGGTTGCCGGATGCGTTATTGTACTCTTGGCATCGCCCAGATTCGCCGTGATTGAGATAAACTCAACCCCGTTAATCACCCGCCAAGCAGCCTCTTTGCCACCCTTAACACGAAACGACAACACACCACTGCCACCTCGTTGCTGCTGTTTTGCCAACTCATACTGCGGGTGGCTTGGCAAACCTGAGTAAAAAACGCGTTCTACCAAATGGTGCGCTTCGAGCCATTCTGCAATTCTAAGCGCACTTGCAGAGTGTGCCCGCATTCTGATGCCCAAGGTTTCGAGCCCTTTGAGGAAGACCCAGGCGTTGAATGGGCTCATTGCCGGCCCTGCAGAGCGCATGAAACCATGAACTTCTTCCATCAACTCATTCGAACCGATCACTACGCCACCCAGGCAGCGCCCCTGCCCATCAAGGTATTTCGTCGCTGAGTGAATCACAATATCTGCGCCAAATTCGAAAGGCCGCTGCAATACCGGCGTACAAAAGCAATTATCGACAATCAGCAGCGTGCCTTTTTCATGGCGACCCTGCTTTGCGATAGCTGCGATTTTGTGCAGGTCAACGACTTCACACAAGGGGTTTGAAGGGGTTTCAAGAAACAGAAAACGCGTATTGGGGCGCAAAGCCGACTGCCACTCAGCATAATCGGTTTGCTCTACAAAGCTTACCTCTACACCGAATTTTTTCAGGTACTTATCAAGAAAAACAGTAGTGGTACCAAATACGCTGCGCGAACAGATCAAGTGATCACCCTGCTCTAGCAAGGCCATACAGGTCGACATAATCGCAGCC
>JBFJVR010000518.1:0-2071 GCA_041624095.1 Oleiphilaceae bacterium | reverse complement strand
GCTCTTCAACAGCAATCGCCTCGATGCGATTTGGCGAACTCCATGCACTTTGTTCGAGCAGCAGCTGCGCCCATTCAAGCTGTAACTGGTCATTGCGCTCAAGAAGAATGGCCTGCTCTGCAAACAACTGGCGACTGAGGTGAGAGGAATACACCACACCGATTGCCGATAGCAGCAAGATCACAATCAACATAGCCGTGATTACCAGCCCCTTTACTGAGATCAGATGCATCACTCCGAGCGAACTCTCCATCATTTCAGTAATTCGCTCCATCACCTTTGCCTGACCGCGACCAACTGAGGAAGCACCGCTATCTCTGCCGCTTTGACGCAACATCATTGGAATAAAGCTAATCATTTGACACCCTCTCCAATATTCTCATGACAGCGCTGCGCGAGCGCACATTACGTTCGACCTCACCACTGCTAGGTTTGATCGCCTTACTGAAAACCCTAAATGGACGACTAATATCTTTTTCCTGCACCGGAACGCCAGGTGGAGGCTCGTTACCTTTAGACAATTTCTTCATTGCCCTTTTCACCATGCGGTCTTCAAGCGAGTGGAAACTAATCACCACCAAACGCCCACCTAGAGCCAACATCTGAGGCGCCACCTCAAGGAAGCGTTCAAGATCCCCCAGCTCGTTATTAATCTGAATACGTATCGCCTGAAATGCTCTTGTCGCAGGATGCTTATGCTTTTCCCACGCGGGGTTCGCCTCTGATACCACTTGTGCCAATTGCAGGGTTGTCTCTAGAGGACCCGCCTCGCGCGCATCAACTATCGCTCGCGCAATGCGTTTCGCAAAGCGTTCTTCGCCGTACACCTTAAGCACATGAGCGATCTCTCCCACCTCCGCAGCTGCGAGCCATTCTTGCGCACTGATGCCTGACTCGGGATCCATTCGCATATCCAAGGGGCCATCGTTAATAAAGCTAAAACCGCGCTCCGCATCATCTATTTGTGGCGAAGATACGCCGAGGTCGGCCATAATTCCCGAAACCTGACCCATTCCCTGTTCGGCAAGATACTGGTCAATCATGGCAAAAGAGCCACGTTTCATCGTGAACGCTGAATTTTGTTTGCTTAGACGCACGCCTTCGGCGTAGGCAACAGGGTCCTTATCGACACCGATGAGCGAGCCAGCTTCGCTCAGCCCCTGCAAAATCTTGCGACTATGCCCACCGCGTCCAAAGGTGGCATCTATGTAACACCCTGCTTCATCAGTAACCAAGACATCTACAGCCTCGTCAAGCAAGACCGTTTCATGCTGGCCTGCTTTATTCGTCATAACGACAGGCTCTGCATTTCGTCAGGGATTTCATCCCCCTGATCAGCCTCATCAAGCCAGTCAAACCAACGTGACTCACTCCATAGTTCAAATTTTTTGCCTTGACCCACTAACATCAGCTTTTTTTCTAGACCGGCATACTCGCGCAAGGTTGGCGGCACCAGAATTCGGCCATTGCCATCCATTTCCAATGGTGTGGCATAACCAATCAACAAGCGCTGGGCGCGGCGAGCGACCTTATTAAAACTTGGCAAGCTCTCAATCTTTGGCAGAATTTCCTGCCACTGGGACTCAGGATATACAAGCAGGCATCGCTCTTCGGTATGCGCAGTTACTACAATACGGCCGTCGCAAACGTCCGCCAGCGATTCCCGAATTTTCGTCGGAATCGCCATGCGACCTTTCGCATCCATATTGATTGCGTGACTACCTAGAAACAAAACCCACCCCTAAAACTCTATAATTCGGGCGAAAATACCAAAATTCACCACTTTTTACTACTTTTACCCACTATAGGAATTAGACGTACACAAATCAAGCAAATTGCTCGTTTAGAAAGACCAAAAAGGATTGAAAACACAAAGACTTAGACACACTTCTCACCAAAGAGAAGAAAAGAAAACTCAAAACCCCATGAAAATCTGAAAGATAAGAATAGAACTTAATAAATTACTTTAAGTGTGAGACTTTTTTGTTCTAACAAAAAGGACTTTTGTTAGCTATTAGGAAATTTTGAGCCTGCCTATAAGCCGGGTTCTGTCGTGGACAGTCATTCATCT
>JBFJVR010000517.1:0-2109 GCA_041624095.1 Oleiphilaceae bacterium | reverse complement strand
GTGATTTCAGTTGGGCGGCGGTAGTAAGCGGCGCTTCAATTATCTGTTTGAGCATGCTAATGACTTCTTCAATGCTCGCGGGTTTGCTTAATACCTGGTTCGCTCCCAGAGCAATGCACTTGTCAATATCAGCTTGATTGTCTTTTGCCGACAGAACCAAAACTGGCAGTTTGGCATATGCCTTGTTGCTTCTTAAGTAGGTGATCAGCTCAAACCCATCTGCTTCGGGAAACACCAAGTCGCTGATGACAGCATCGGCAGCGAACTCCTGCAGTTTGGCTTTGGCCAGTTCAATGCTGTCGGCCAACTCGGTTTCTATCCCTTCGTTGCGTAAGGCCAGACTCATCGCAAACAGCGCGCGCATGTCATCGTCGACCAGCAGCACTTTATAGTTCAGTGACGGTTTATCTTTTGCAGGGTGGGGCGGCGCAGTGCCCATATCGTTGTTGATATTGGCTGTGAAGGCACCATCTTCTTCATGGCTGCCAAGGCTCGTAACCACGCTTTCTGTGGGCGAGGGCGCATTATTAGTTGGGGTTGGAGTGGCGTTTGCACCATCATGTAAAGCTGTCTTGTTCTGCGTGTGCTGAGCGCTTGACGCGCCGAGCATGGTTAACAGTGTGCTGAGTCCTGTTTCGCTGCTATTTACCGTCAAACTCGCGATGCCTCCGAGCCAGCTAGCCTGTTTAGGCAGCGTTTCTTTAACCAGTACGAAAAGTTTTTTACTTTCCGCGAGTCGATTGAGCGTATATTGCAGCTGTTCGAGCTTTGCTTTTTCTCGTAGCTCGGGGTCATCACCCGCCACAATATAAGCCCGTGTGTGTGCAGTGGGCTTGAGACTATCTGCTTCGCTAAGCGGGACCATGCGGAGTTGGGTGTGAGCGGGTAGCTCTTGCTTAAGGTGTTCGTAAGCCGGGTTCCCACGGCCTATCCAGATTACTTCGGAATGTGTTTCGTTTTGTGGTGCGGTTTTCGGTTTGACAGTGTCAGCTGGTGCACTATCAGCTGGAGCACTAAGCACAACATCGTTATTTTCAGCGTTGCCTTTTACCGGCAGGAATAAGGCGAAGGAGCTTCCTTTACCGGGTTCGGATGTTAGAGTGATATAGCCACCAAGGTGCTCGCTGATCTGCTTCGAAATACTGAGTCCCAATCCGCTGCCGACATTATTCCGGTCGACAGGTGTACCTACCTGTTCGAAAGACTCGAATACTTTTTCCTGTTTGTCTTTGCTGATACCGATGCCGCTGTCCGTGACCTCGAAAATGATAAATTCGTCGCGGGTATTGATGTTCAGCGCTACTTTGCCCTTGGCGGTAAACTTAAACGCATTGGAAAGAAAGTTGCGCAGTACTTGTGCGAGGCGTTGTGGGTCTGTAACGATGGTTCCGGGCAAGTCCGGCCCTCTGTTCAACTCCCAAACAAGCCCTTTCTGTTGCGCTATCGGTTCGAACTGGACTTCCAGACGCTCGACTAAGGTAGACAGTCGAATCGTCTCGGAGCCAAAGTGCATTTTACCTGCTTCTATTTTAGCCAGGTCGAGCAGGTCGTTGATCAGGGTGAGCAGGTCTTCACCGCTTTGGCGAATCACCTGTAAGGATTCATTCTGCTCTTGCGTAAGGCTGCCCTGCCTTTTAAGCAGTACCTGGGTTAATACCATAATACTGTTTAGTGGGGTGCGCAGTTCGTGCGATACCTTGGACAAAAACGTGGTTTTTTGCTTGTTGGCTTCGTCCAGCTTTTTAGCTGTAGCGTTTAAGTCTGCGTTTAGGGTTTTGAGCGCTAGCTTTTGCTGCTCGCTGGTTTCCGCTTGTTTGCGCAACTCAAGATTGGCGATTTTTAATTCTTCCGACTGCATTTCCAGCTCGGCTTCAGACTGCTGCAAAATGTGCGTTTGTTTTTGCAGTTCAGTCAGGGCTTCGTCGAGTTGGCGCTTCTGTTTTTGCGTCTGGCTCAGCAGCCGTCGAGTTTCATCGTTACCAATTAGTGAATGTAACAAGGCCGCAAGTTTGTCGCATAGGTGGTTGATCAGGTCGGGGTCGTGCTGTTCTTCGCTGCTGAACAGCAGTTCTATTACGCCAATACACAGTGAACCTACCTTGAGTGGCT
>JBFJVR010000516.1:0-2112 GCA_041624095.1 Oleiphilaceae bacterium | reverse complement strand
TGATAATGCTGCTAGGGTAAAAGCAATGCTGCTTTTTCTCATCCCTTTAGCTATCGTCCCTTCGAGCCTTTTGTTTTTGTTCATAGTGTCTCCGAAAATAAAAATAGGTTTAAGATTTGTATGCACTGACTTTGTCTAAAGGTGGTACGGATAGATAAAAATCAAACTCCTTGCGACGCTTCTCCCTCGATGCTTCATTGGTACGCTAACAGATTCAATCGTTCTGAAACGCTGAATTGAAGTTAAAGTGTCTACAAAGATAAGTGGAATAGCTCTAGAGCTTATTTTTAGGCATATGCTTGAATGTATTCAGACTCAGGCGGAACGGTCTTAATAGCTATGAAAATTGAAGTTTCGCTGGGCAGAGCATGCAGCGCTAGCATGCAAATAGAAATTTTGCTTAACGGGAGGTGGTGTATAGGAAAGCTTGGCAACAAGGTGCAGCACCAAGATATTTAGAGTCTCCACTACCGACATCTTTGCGAGCGGGCGAGTGCATGTTCGATGCGCAGGGCGTATACCCAGCTAAGCGAAGATCGTCGCCAAATGTTAGACATGATAGCAGTCCAAACCGGATTCAGGCCCAGCGCACAGGCGACTTCGCATATGGGGGGCTTAGGAGCGATTAGCGCCCGGCTGTTCGCCGAATATCAGTGCTGGTCGTACTCAGGTGAACAAGAGGTTTTCGATTTTTCGCTCACCATAGGTCGAGAAAAGCAGCTTCTTCAATTGCTGAAGGCCTTAATGCTCGAAGCTGCGTTAGAACAAACCAAAATGTGTTTGTCCTCGCTCGCTGCGTCAATGCAAATTCGCTGTGACGGGTTTTCGCAGCTAGATGTTTAAGAGTGTTCCTCCTTAACCACGCCAGGTTATTTTACATGGGCTTAAACATTGGTGGTTCATCGTCTTTTTTATCTTCTTCGATTTCTTCTAAAGAGAGCTCCCCGAAGCTGGTTTTCGCTGCACTACTGGGTGCTTGGGATTCGGTTTCCTGTGCTCCGGAAGCATCACTATTACTAAGCTTGATTCTAAGGCGCAGGTTATTGGGCGAATCTGCGTTTGCGATCGCTTCGTCCAGGCTAATTCGCCCGTCTTTGTAGAGCTTGAACAAGGCTGTGTCGAAGGTCTGCATCCCAAGGTTTTCGGACTTCTCCATAATCTCCTTGATTTCGGTTAAGCGGTTCTTCAGAACCAGCTCCTGTACGGTCTTGGTTCCCAGCAGAACTTCAACTGCGGCGCAGCGTTTGCCGTCTACCGTGGGTATCAGCCGCTGAGAAACAAAGCCTCGTAAATTCTGCGACAGGCCCATCAGTAACTGCGGGCGTTTTTCTTCGGGGAACAGGTTGATGATCCTTTCGAGCGCTTGATTGGCATTGTTGGCATGCAGAGTTGAAATGGCAAGGTGCCCGGTTTCGGCAAACTCCAGCGCATGTTCCATGGTTTCCCTGTCTCTTATTTCACCAATCAGAATGACGTCTGGAGCCTGACGCAGTGTATTTTTTAGCGCGTTGCGGAAGGAACGGGTATCTACGCCTACCTCACGCTGATTAATGATGCTCTTTTTATGGCGATGTACATATTCGACAGGGTCTTCGATGGTGATTATATGCCCCGACGACGTAGAATTACGGTGGTCGATCAGTGCGGCTAGCGACGTTGACTTACCCGAACCTGTGCCACCGACAAATAGCACCAGACCGCGTTTTTCCATAATCAGCTCTTTCAGCACTGGTGGCAGCTTAAGCTCATCGAAATTGGGGATGTCGGTATTAATATTGCGCGCAACAATCGACACTTCATTACGCTGTTTGAAAATATTGATACGAAAGCGGCCAACTGACGGAATGGATATGGCCAGATTCATTTCAAGCTCTTCTTCGAACATACGGGTTTGTTCAGCATCCATAATTTGTTCGGCGATGGCTTCCAGCTCGCCCGCATTGTAAGGCGTTTGGGATAGCGGTTTTAACGTGCCCTGAAATTTCGCACAGGGCGGGGCACCGGTACTAAGGTAGAGGTCAGAGCCATCTTTTGCAGCGAGTATTTTAAGGTATTGATCTATTGGAGTTGTTTTCAAAGTTTTGCCCTCTACGGCTGGGAATGCATCACGGG
>JBFJVR010000515.1:0-2124 GCA_041624095.1 Oleiphilaceae bacterium | reverse complement strand
TTCGATTGTGATGACTTTTCACGTCAGGCGCTCTATCAGATATTGGGTGAGCTGCAGGATATTCAGGAGGACCATAACGACAAGCTCGAAGTCGAAGGTATTGTGGTCAATCAGTTTCAGCCGCGTGCCAGTTTGCCAAATAAACTTGTCGAAGAGTTGCTTGAAGAAGGTTTGCCGGTATTACCGGTAAAATTATCGTCTTCGGTAAAGATGAAAGAGTCTCATCAGGCGAGCAAGCCGTTAATTTACTTTGCCCCAAAACATGCACTGACGGCACAGTATCAGGACTTGTTCAGGGTCTTGTGTGGCGAGAAAGTCAAGGCTCAGACTGTCGGAGCCAAATAGTGCTTGTTCTGTGTTGAGCTAAGTATCTGTTTTCTGCTCAAACGGTAGATAGATCTGCTCTGCCTTGCCCAGTAGTGCGCCTGCCTTGATGCTGTCAAAGAGGCGGGAAAGTTTGTCCAGAGGCATGGGGGCCGCATATAGATAGCCTTGCGCGTAGCGGCAGCCATGAATCTTAAGAAAAGCCTCCTGCTGTTCGTTTTCAACGCCGGTGGCGAAGGTTTTCAGGTCTAACTGATTGGCAACTGCCAGCAGCGTTTCGGTAATTGCCATATCGTTTTCGTCTTCGGGGATGCCATTGACAAAGGTGCGATCTATTTTGATGGTATCAACGGGAATTTGTTTTAATTGCCGTAGCGAAGAAAGTCCTGTTCCAAAGCTGTCTATGGTCAGGGATATACCCAGGTCATTGAGCTGATTCAAAGTCGAAAACGAACTGTCAAAGTTGTTGGTGATGGTCATTTCGGACATTTCGAAAATCAGGTTTCGCGGGGCGAAATCATTTTTTTCAGTGATGTCTTTCACCAGACTCACCAGACCTGGGTGGTTGTATTCTCTGTTAGACAGGTTTAAGGCGATTTGGATATTTGATGCGGTACGAGCCTGAATTTCCTTACCTTCTATGCAAACCCGCGAAATAGCCCATGCACCGATCTCCAGTAGTTGCCCCGTTTGCTCGGCTACCTGCAAAAAATATCCGGGTTTTAACATGCCTTTCTGCGGGTGATCCCAGCGTAATAAGGCCTCTAATGCGACTATTTCAGTGGTCTCCATATCAATAATGGGTTGATAGTAGAGCCTGAACTGCGCGTTTTGCAGGGCGTTGCGAAGGTCTTGTTCTATCACTAGTTGCCGTTGCATTTCCTCATTCATCTCGGCGCTATAGAACTGGATATTATTACGGCCAGCATTTTTCGCGCGATACATCGCCATATCGGCATTTTTTAACAGGTCAGGGTACTGGTTGCCATCGCTTGGGCATAGCGTGATGCCTATGCTAGAGGTGATCACCAGTTCGCTGCCGCGAATAGAGATAGGCTGGATCATTTTGTCGAGTAAATTGCGTGCCGCGATCTCGGCTCCTTCTCTGCCAGTGACATTGGCGAGAAGTATGGCGAACTCATCGCCTCCTAATCGGGCGATGGTATCCTCTTTGCGTACGCAGCTTTTAAGCCGGTCCGAAAGTGTCACGAGCAGGGCGTCACCCGCATCATGCCCCAGGGTGTCGTTAATGCGTTTAAAGTGGTCAATGTCGATGGCGATCAGCGCAACCTGGTGTTGATGCCGCAAGGCAGACTGTATCGCTTGGTCGCAGCGGTCTTCAAACAAGCGACGGTTCGCCGTTGAGGTGAGTGGGTCGAAGTGCGCGAGATAATGCAGCTGGTTTTGGGTTTGGCGAATCTCTGAAATATTCTGGCCGATAAGCAATAGTTGCCCGTGCTCAGACTCTGCATCCAGTTCGTTCAGATGATTGAGATTCCATAGCATGGTAAGCGCTTTGCCTTTGAAGTCCAGCACTTCGATTTCGAGATTCTCGCGTGTTGTACCACTTTCAATGACCCGAGTGAACTTCCATGCCAGCTCGTCTTGCATGTTCTGCGCAATAAATTGATCGATAAAATTTTGCCCAATAATGTCTTCGCGCCTGTAACCAAAAAGAGATTCAGCCGCCGCATTCCATTGGCGTATAACAAACTTGTGATCCAGCACCACAATGGGGATTCCTGCTGTTTCTATTAGTGCTCGGTAGCGTCTGGAGGCGTTACGGTATGAGGACTCGGC
>JBFJVR010000514.1:0-2125 GCA_041624095.1 Oleiphilaceae bacterium | reverse complement strand
TTTGGGCTCAAAGCCTAAATCAGAAAAAGCCGCAGCAGCTACAAATGAAAGCGAAACGGGAGTTTTAGTTAAAGCCTCTAAAGACTCCCGGTTCGTAGCTAGCCAATCCAAACACTCAAAATTTGAAACTTCCGTTAAAGCCCGCAGAATTTCCCGCATTTTTCTAGAAAACCCAACCGCATTAGGATCAAAACCAGGAGAATGCTCGAAGGGGGCCCAAATATCCTCTACATATCCTTCGTTCGGCTCAAGGATAGCTTTTCCCCATTTCTCAAGATCAAAACCACATTCCGAAAAGCTGTATACACAGCGTTTAACTTCTTCTGCGCCGCCATACTGACCGGCCCCGACGGCAAGTGCAGCAATCAATGAAGCGGCTTCGGTAGATCCCCCATTTCCTCCGTTCATCGCGGCTCTGACGCTCGCTTCTCGAGGCCCAGGGTTCGCCAGCACCATTGCCAGCTTCTCCATCAGCTGACTTTGTTCTTTGCTTGGCCGCTCACCCTTGAAAAGCAGAAAAACATACTCAAACCAAGTTGCTTTTTTAATCACGTCTCCATAAACATCGTAACCATGGCAATAGCACTGACTGGCTGTAAATGGATCATCTTTTTCTGGTACTTCTTTCCATATCTTAGTCAGATATCGATATTTTTTATTAGGCTCCGATGACACTTGATGACTCCTCATTCAACACTTTCAACCGGCTTCCCATAGGGGGGACCTCATTGGCATCGATCACCACATCGAGCACACATGGCCCCTTGACCTTAAACAAGGTTTCGACATTCAACTCACGTAGCTGTGCGATGCTGTTTATTCTGTAAGAGCTGACACCCTGGGCTTTAGCCATCAGCGAAAAATCAACAGCGGGTAACATATTTGCCACATCTTCTGCTCCACCTAGGGCCTGACCATGCTTGATCATACCCAAATGTGCGTCGTTCAGAATCACAAAAATGATGTTCAGATCATGCTCTTTAGCAACGGTGATTTCCTGGCCGCTCATCAACATACTGCCATCACCGGTAAAGCAGATGATGGGTTCGTCTGGCTTTGCAAAGGCGATGCCGATTGCCGCGCCGATTGCCCACCCCATTGAAGCGAAGCCCATGGCAATATGAAAACGCTGATCGTTATTCTCAGGCTGGTGCTTACTTTGCCAATAATGCACGCCCCACAAAAAGCTGTTGCCGGTATCCATCAAGGCATGCGTATCGGCAGGTACCCACTGGCTTAAGTGCCAGAACAAACTCTGCGGTTTTACCGGCCTGCTTTCATCCAAGCAGGCCTGTTTATCGCTATAAGAAATTCCGGCATGAAAGCCATCGTCATCGGTACTGGGAAACACCGGAAATCGACACGACTTGTCAGCCATGGAATCAAGGTAATTTCTGAATACGCTCGTCGGCGAACCCAAGACGCTCACTTGCGCCATAATAGACCGGCTAAGGTGCTCGGGGTTGTCAGAAATATGTATCAAGCGATTGGAAAATATTGCTTTATCATCCCAGCCGCCGGTGGTTACTTCATCCAGAGCAGAGCCGACGACCACTACGTGCTCGGCACTGCTTTCCAGCAAGGCCAGCCTGGCGCTATCGTGGCCACCTAAACCAAACACACCGCGATACAAGGGATGAGAGCACGGCACCATACCCTTGGCCATAGGTGTGGTGACCATTAACCATTGTTTGTTCTCGGCCAAAGCGAGAATGTCGTTAATCGCTTCCTGGCACCCCTTTCCGATGACCAATGTCACTTTCTCTGCGTTAGCCAGCTTTTTAAGCACCATATGCTGCCCGTCTATGCTGGGCAGGATATCGTGATTGATAAACGCACGCATCGCACTGTGCATGCTAGGAGATTCTACTTTGGCTTTAAGGATGTCGAGAGGAATACTGAGGTGAACAGGGCCAGGGTGGCGACTTTTGGCAAAACTGATTGCCTGTACCAGCTTGGCCTCTAGCTGAGCGGGGTGCGACACCAGCGTATTGTAGCGAGTACAGGTTTCAAACATCGACAAAGTATTAATGCCTGTGCAAGAGCCTTCCTGAAAGGCTCCCAGTCCAAATCGCTCGATTGATGGCTGGCCGGTGATGACCAACAACGGAATTTCGTCGGCGAA
>JBFJVR010000513.1:0-2127 GCA_041624095.1 Oleiphilaceae bacterium | reverse complement strand
CCATGCCCTATCAATACTTCACGGTGTGGACAATGCGCTGCAGGTGGTTAAGGACATGAATCAGGACGTTTCTGGTTCATTGAGGATCGTCGCCAGCCACCACATCGGCCTGCATCGACTTCCGATGATTCTGCGTGACTTTGTACAGCAGTACCCTGATGTTGACCTGCAGCTAAACTTTCTCGATTCCGAAAGCGCTTACGCGATGCTTAAAGACAACGTGGCAGATCTGGCTTTCATCACGATTCCCGATGAAATTAAAGCAGAATTCGAAAGCCACCTTGTTTGGGATGACCCGATGAGTTTTATTTGCGGCAAGCACCACCCGCTGGCCGCCCTGACTGAGGTCAAACCTCAGGATTTATCTGAGCACAACGCGATTTTGCCCTCAAAATCGACACTCACCTATCGGGTGGTTGAAACAATATTCGAGCAACACAAGCTTTACCTGAACGCCAACATACCCACAAACTACCTCGAAACCATGAAGATGATGGCCTCGGTTGGCATGGGCTGGTCAGTTCTTCCCAACACAATGGTCGACGACGAGCTATGCATCCTGCCAGTAACTCAACCTAAACTTACACGCCGACTAGGGGCCATCAGTTATCGAAAAAAACACCTTGGGAATGCCGCACAGGCCTTTATCACTATTGCTGAATCCATTTGGGGAAGAGTCGCCTAACTTGCGCTTGCCCAACTGCCAAATGATTACGCTTTGTGCGCCTGTTCCAAGTATTCATGACTCTGCATTTCGAGCAAACGGCTCTCGGTACGCTCAAACTCAAAGCTGAGTTTACCGCCCTGATAGATTTCGTGAATCGGCGCGGCGGCTGAAATAATGACCTTAACGCTGCGATCATAAAATTCGTCTACCATATTGATAAAACGACGTGCCTGATCGTCAGTGTCCGCACTCATTTGTGGAACATTGCTGATTATCACTGCGTGAAACTCACGAGCTAACTCGATATAGTCGTTCTGGCTCCGAGGGCCATCGCACAGCTCAGCAAAGTCAAACCAGACGATATCGTCTGCGTGCCGGTGTGCCTTAATTGGGCGACCGTTGATATCCAGTTCGAGGTCGTGAGCTGCGGATTCGACCGCTAACTGGCGAAAATACTTTTCCAGATTAATATCGGCCTGCTCATCCAGAGGAAAGTGGAACAACTCGGCTTGTTCGAGGGTGCGCAAACGATAATCGTTGCCACCATCAACGTTCACTACTTCAGTGTGCTTTTTTACCAACTCAATTGCCGGTAGGAAACGGGCACGCTGCAAGCCATCTTTATAAAGCCCGTCAGGCTCGATGTTTGAGGTACATACCAGCGACACACCGTTTTCAAACAACTCATGCATCAGCCCGGCTAAAATCATCGCATCACCAATATCCGAAACAAAGAACTCGTCAAAACAGATAATGCGCGCTTCTTCGCTAAGCTTCTTTGCTACAGTAACCAGAGGGTTGCTCTGCCCGTCGAGCAGTTTAAGCTCACTGTGAACGCGCTGCATAAAACGGTGAAAATGAATCCGCATTTTTTGTTCGAAGGGCAGACTTTCATAGAAATTATCCATCAGGTAGGTTTTGCCTCGACCTACTCCCCCCCAAAAATACAGGCCTTTTACCGGCTGAGGTTTTTTCTTGCTAAATTTATTAAACCATCGCGAGGCCTGACGACTGCGCTCTGCCTGATCTTCAACAAGATTCTCATACAGAGTCTGAAGCTTATCGACAGCTGTTTTCTGAGCGGGATCCTTCACAAAGTTTTCTTTGTCCAGATCCCGAAGGTAACGCTGCAAGGGAGATAAGGGTAAGGTTGCCGGCATAGTAGATTATTTCCTCTGAAAACCCGTCAGGCTTACTGTTGGGGCCGCCCCCGAAAAAGCGCATATTCTGCCGTTTTCTGCCCCTAAAGGCTACTTTTGCGCCGCCCCTTGCAAAATTAATCGGGGCTTGTGTGTTTCAGCTCTATCTTTATGGACCTCGCCTGCGCTATTGTCATCTTAGCGAAAGGGTTTTAGTATTTAATCCACTAGGCGTGAACGCATCGTTCCGCGCTTGAACACCCACCAATAACAAGAGCGAAAACTGTGAGTGAAGTAACGATACAAATTTTATCGGGTCTT
>JBFJVR010000512.1:0-2133 GCA_041624095.1 Oleiphilaceae bacterium | reverse complement strand
CTTCATAAAAAAACCAATATCGAGCTCGTCGGTCATACCAATGCCACCATGCAGTTGTACGCCTTCGTTAGTGACCAGGGTCGCCAGCGCGCTGACTTTGGCCTTACAGGCACTCGCCAACAGGCTTAACTGCGCGTCATTGGTATCTAAGGCTTGCTGGGCTTTGATGACGATCGATTTCGCCAATTCTATTTCGCTAAACATGTGGGCGGCGCGATGCTGCAAAGCCTGGTAGGAGCCAATAAGAGCACCGTACTGACTGCGCTCCTTCATGTATTGCACCGTGCGTTCAAACACCTCTTGAGAGATACCTAATAATTCTGCAGAGAGATGAATATTAGCCACATCCGTAAGATAGTTGATAAGGCTCGTTGCGCCACCTTGCTCACCCAACCTAGCATCCGCTGGCAGCGTGACATGGGTCAAACGTAGCATTGCACTATTGCGGCTATCCGCCAAGTGCACCCGTTCGATTTCAACACCTGAAGCTACGCTATCAACAATAAACAAACTGACACCCTGGTCATCGCCTGCATCACCTGAAGTGCGCGCACTCACAATCAGCTTATCAGCAATGTGGCCATCGGCAACAAACTGCTTTTCACCATTAAGGACATAACCTTCGCCACTCGCTGTCGCCGTAGCCTTGACGAGAGACGGGCGATATTTGGGGCCTTCATCAAGGCCTAGCGCAAATAACAGGGAGCCATCGACAATAGCCGGTAGCAGCGCCTTTTTTTGCGTCTCGGTGCCCGCGTAATTAATGGCCGAGGTCGCCAGTACCGCTGTTGATAACAAAGGAGATGCGGTTAAAGTACGGCCATTTTCTTCCATCACCTGGCCCATACCGACATGGCCAAACGCCAAACCACCATGCGCTTCGGGCACTAAAATACCCGACCAACCCAGCTCCACCATTTGCTGCCAGGTTGCTTTGTCATAACCTGTTTCGCTGCGTTCATCACGCAGTTGGCGCAGTTGTGACACTGGCGCGTGCTCGCTCAAAAAACCCTGGGCGGACTCTTTGAGCATAGTTTGTTCTTCATTCAGTACTAATGCCATTTTCCTACCCCTTGTTCTCTACGCTTTTTGGCCTAGACCGAGAATGCGCTTGCTAATGATATTGAGTTGAATTTCTGAAGTGCCGCCCTCTATCGAGTTACCCTTGGTTCTTAACCACTGGCTGGCAAGCAAACCGTCATCGAAGGCTTCGCCTTCCCAGGCCAAGCCCGCCTGACCATGGATGTCGGTCAGTAACTCAAAGCGCTGTTTATTCAGTTCAGTACCGGCATATTTGAGCATAGACGATGTTGCACCTGTGCCCGTGCCCGCTTTGGTTTCATCGTCGATACGCTCCTGAGTTAATTCAAAGGCGAGGATGTCGATTTCCCACTGGGCAATATCGGTGCGCAGTGCGCTGTCACCCAGCTGACCGTTTTCAAGACCACCGGCGACATCAATGGCATGTTGATGCAAGCTTTTCTCGCTAGCGGCAGTGTGGCCCATATTACCGATCATTGCCCGCTCATGGGTAAGAAGATAGGAAGCCAGCTCCCACCCTTGGTTAATATTACCCACTAGCTGGTCTTTTTCGACCCTCACATCATCGAGAAAGGTTTCGCAAAAGGGCGAATTTCCCGATATTAATTTAATGGGGCTCGTGCGTACCCCCGGCGTGGTCATATCAAACAGCACAAGACTAATGCCAGCATGTTTAACCGCATCAGGGTCGGTGCGCACCAAGCAGAACATCCAATCGGCACGCTCAGCATAGGAAGTCCAAACTTTTTGGCCATTGACCAAAAAATGGTCGCCCTTATCCTCACAACGGGTCTGCAAGCCCGCCAAGTCGGAGCCATAGTTCGGCTCGCTGTAGCCCTGGCACCACCAAATTTTGCCCTTCACGATATTAGGGATATGCTGGCGCTTAAGTTCCTCAGAGCCGTATTTCAAAAGCGCGGGACCTATCATCGACAGCCCCATGCTGAACAGTGGGGGGCGGGCATCAATGCGATACATCTCTTCGCGAAGGATTTTTGTCTCCTCCTTGCTGAGACCGCCACCGCCGTATTCTGCCGGCCAATCGGGGGCCGTCCAGCCGCGCTCAGCCATCACCTCCAACCATCGCTTTTG
>JBFJVR010000511.1:0-2135 GCA_041624095.1 Oleiphilaceae bacterium | reverse complement strand
TTTAGCACTTTTGTCCGGAGACAGGGCGCTGAATCATACAAGCCGCTACACGCAGCACGGATGCAGCGTAGCGAAATCCGGGGAAAACCTCTCAGCCATGACACTGACTTCCTGGTACACACCGCGGTTGTCACGGGCCCGGAGCTTAAGGTAGTGCCATGAGGCGCTGACCCCTTAAAGCTTAAGGGTGAGGTTTAGAAAACGCTCACCTGAATATTTCCGGCGGCCTGATTCGTGTCGGTTTCAGAAATTGTTGCAGTGCACTAATACGGCAAACTGTCGCTCTATGGAGACAAAAGACGAAAGCATGCAACATTAACAAAATAAACAATATTTGTTGTAGATAAAACGTACTTCTGCATCGCACCAATGTATAGTGCATTTCACTATGTTGTACCGCTATCCATTTCCCCGGCAACTAAACAGGCATCGCCATTTTTTGACCGTACGCCTGCGTCTCGCGCCGGGTGATCCAGACGAAGTTATAGCGAGGCCACACCCGACAAAGTTGATCCCTGACGTGTTCCTTAAGTCGGTATTGATGGCGGCATCCGTAAATCACACGCAGATCAGGCACAGAAGTGCAGCTAATTTTGCACATGCAATTTCAAGCATGTCGGCTGCTAACAGCACGTTTTTCCAAACACGAGAAAGCTGATGATGAAACTTGCCAATATCAATCTCGCACCGATGCTCACTGCTTTGGTTATCTGTAGCGCGTCTGTCGCTCCGGCGTCAGCCACTGTTGATAAAGATCATTGGCGCGGACATGTCAGTGGAAAGAGCATCGAAGTCATATTGGATGAGGTCGGGACCGGCGGTTGGGGAATACCGGCATTGCCGGACACACGCAACACTACTTCGAACTCACCGCACTGCACTTCTAACCAATGATTTCTGCTGATCCCGGAGAAGGCCAAAAGCTGCATCTGACGATTCGGCAAAAGTGCGACTTGAAAGTAACCGAACAACGTATCAGGCAGTTCTTGTCAAAGGAAACCGAGAAAATGTCTACGCAAGGGGACTGGGCGCTGGATCGCGCAGATGGTTATGTCGAGGGAGAGCGTCATTTCCGGTGTGGTTTCACGCCACCCGCGCATCTGAACTTCGGGCTTGACGCGTATGCGCGGAGCTTTCGTGCGGGCTACTACTCACACGTTGAGCTTCTGAATCAGGCAGGACTCGCTGGTTTCACAAACCAGACGGGATGACTTGAATTGCGCGTAGAACCTGTCGTGCAAAGGTCTTTCCCGGCCGATCGATGCCTTTAACCTTTTAACACTCGTAGCACGGAGACTTCAAGCAACACCAATGTTTAACTGTTAAGCACCTTTTAACTCACTTTTTACTCATTACAGTTTACTTTTATCAGGAGATACAAACATGACACTTATCAAAACCACCATCACCGTCGCCCTGTTCGGTCTGTCCGTTCACGCTTTTGCCGCGATCAACGACCTCTCAAACATTACCCATCACTCGATTTCCAACCAGCAAAGCCAGGTTGGCGGTTCGCATCCGAGTTGGAGCGATTTGAGCGCAGTGACCCAAAAAAATGTTTCTCAACAGGCCAGGCCGTTCACGAAATCGGTCCGCCGCTACAGCTTCAGCGACATATCCTCTGTCACGCATAACTAAGTCGACAGACTGGTTGATCTGATCAACCTTGCGCGAGGGCTACCAGGCAGAGATCCTGTCTACTAGCCCCCGCGTCGTTTTTCCAGAAACAAGTAACAACGGGGTCAGGCTGACCAGGCTAGCCGGGGTCGGACCTCTGCAAGCAACTGAGGAAACCTCAGGGACAGACCAAGCTTTATCGTTACCATGTTGCGACGTCGTTTGTTTGCTAAAGCAAGGTTACCGTTTCTTCAACACCGCCATTGGCCGCTGAGACATAGCCGCTATAGATCGTCGCGATGCAATCGGCTGCCAGTTCGCTATCGCTTTCCACATCGCCGCCATAGGCCGCGGTTCGGTAGAACGCTTCGATCTCTTGCGGAAAGCCGTGCGAGAAATCTTCATCCGGCGCGGTCATGGCCCAGCCTTGCTTGGTGCCGATTTTCTCGACCACATAAATATCGTCAAACTGGCTTTCCACCGGATTGAAGGTTTGCATCTGGTTCGACGGGTTGAGA
>JBFJVR010000510.1:0-2145 GCA_041624095.1 Oleiphilaceae bacterium | reverse complement strand
GTGTTTACCCGGCATTATCAGGTTGCGATGTTGCTGGCGCAGCAGCATGACCTGATCGCAACGCTTCCGAGTAAAGCAGCCAGACTCAAGAGCGAGAGCTCGAAGCTGGTAGTAAAGGAGCCTCCTTTCGATATCCCTGATTTCGAATTGAAAATGGCATGGAGCCCTTTGTTGCACCACAATGCGGGGCATCAATGGCTGAGGCAGTTAATCATCGCAGCCTCAGAAGGTCAGTAAGGCAACATATTGCTAGAAACGGTAGCTAGCGCCCAATAGTATGGTAAGGAAACCTTTGTCCTCTACCAGAGGGCTTGTTTCCCATGGGCCGGTAAGCTCCTCAAATACCAAGTGTCCGTTTAGCAGGACTTTGGGGGTGAGCTTGTACTGTACATTGATATCGAAGCCAAAATGGCCGCTGTTATCTGGTTTGTAAATGCGTCGAAACGAATTGAAGGCGCTTTCAGTTGTACCTGTTTCGTCGGCACCGCGTTTGTTTTGTGCTGCAGTCACTTCAAAATAATAACGGTTGTACTTTGCACTGTAATAGTTAACAAATATGCCAGGCACAATTGATAAGGGGCCAGTTTCAGCTATTTCGCGAGAAATACCGATGCTGCCACGTGCAGCATCGTGGGTGCCAGACACATCTCTATAATAATCAATTGTGACGAGCCCGACGTGTGACTCATAATGAAAAATAAGCCCCGCCTCTATGGCTGCTTTGCGATCTGAAATACCTGCATAAAGCGGCTGTTCCGGGCCGTCAATATCATTGATGTCGAGAAACGTATGGCCGACGGTTGCGGCAAAGGACAGAGACGAACGCTCCCCCTTGAAAGCGCGATATCCGACTGTCGCTTCTTTGCCGAAAAAGTCGTTAAAATCGAAATTAAGAGCGGGCCAAGGGTAGACATAGTTGTCTTGCCCTTCATAGATACCGTTGGCAATCACCATGCCGAGACCAATAGCATTAGTTGGCCCTGAACTGTCTTCATGGGCCTGCAAAGAAGCAGAAACGGCAAACATGCTGGTGAGCAAAACGAATAGCTGATTAAGTCCTTTAAAATTACGGGCCCGCATCATTGTTCCTGTTGATTAAATCTAAATACGTGTCGCGACAGCATTGCGCGAAGCTTTTTTGGTTTCTTGGTGCCAATGATAGAGCACTTGAGCGAATTTATCGTGAACGAATAACAAAGTTTGAGAACCCCCTAACAACAAATTAGTCTAGAGACTATTTTGTGATGCCTCGTATAGCCCACTTTGGGTGAATGCGCTAAGATCCGCTTCTGTTTTGAGATTAGATCACAGGAGCGAAAGTGCAGCCCAAAAAACCAACCATAATACTGGCAGCCAGCATGCCGAGATCCGGCAGTACCTGGCTATACAATGTCGCCAGAGTGCTATTAACCTCCACTGAGCAGCTGAAAGCTAACTTTAGCTGTGGCTGGATAGGCGATATCGACAATATTCCTACCCGGGCGTTGATGTTGATCAAACTGCATGATTTTAATCAGGCTTTAGTAAACGAATCCTCTTTCGTGTTCTATTCCTACCGTGATGTACGTGACGCGCTAGCCAGCATGAAGCGTAAGTTTGGGCTCGAACCTTCACTCGACGCGGCATCCAACTTTATATTGCATCATAACCACTGGATTAATCAGTCCCATTTCGTTATGAAATATGAAGATATGGCAGAAAACAAAGCATCCATTGTGGCCAATCTGGCAACCCGCTTTCAGTTAAATGACGTCGATGTCGATGCCGTGCTGGCAGAGGTTGAACCGATGAAATCTGCCCCGGTAGATAAGTACGATACTGAAAACCTTTATCATGCGGGGCATATTACAGACGGCCGGCACGGTTCTTGGGAAGGCATAATCAGCCCCGAGCTCGAGAAGGAGATTCTCGACAAGCATCGCGACTGGTTTGAGCAGTATGGTTACATCTAAGCCACGCACTACACTAATGTATGGCAGCCCCACGGTATTAAGCCCGTTTAATTGAACCTGCCGAGCGTAAATTAAGTGACTTAAACCGCGCTACAGATCCTGCCACGCTTGTTATAAGTTCTACTATACTTGTGGCTTGGGAGCAGCCTTGGCTATACGCGGTGCTTGTCTTCCCGAAGTGAACCTTGTGTAT
>JBFJVR010000509.1:0-2150 GCA_041624095.1 Oleiphilaceae bacterium | reverse complement strand
TTCACCCGCGCAATGTCAGCTTGCTGGATCGCGAGTTTATCGTAAAGTGTATTTTGTGGTGGCAGCATACAAAATTACGTAAGGCCGCATTCAGCGACATACAACGTGGTGCCAAGGTGCTGCAAACCGCAGCGGTGTACGGCAATTTTTCGCAACAACTGGCGTCGTGGATTGGACCTGAAGGCGAGCTAGACTTAATCGACATCGCGCCAATTCAGGTTAACAATGCTCGCAACAAGTTAGTTGAGCATAAAAACTGTTCGGTCATGCTGGCCGATGCCAGTAAATTCGTAAAGCATGATGTCGACGTCGTACTAAGTTATTTTTTACTGCACGAAGTCCCTGATGATTATAAACACAGCATCATTAATAATGCGCTCAAAAACTTAAAGTCAGGAGGTAAGCTGGTGATTGTTGACTATCACAGGCCGCATGCCTTCCACCCCTTAAAGCCACTAATGAGCTTGATATTCCGCTATCTTGAACCCTTCGCGAAATCGTTATGGGCAGTGGAATTAAGTGCCTATATTGAAGAGGCCGAAAAATATACGTTTTCTAAAGAAACGTTCTTTGGCGGCATGTATCAGAAGGTTGTGATCACACCGCTTAAAGAGTGAAAAAGACGGGTTTGATCACCTTAGCTGCTCCACCTGAGTGATATGTAGGCCAAGGCCCTGACTAATCGCAATAACGTAGCACTATAGGTCATAAGGTTTTACAAAAAACGATAGGAGGCGCGCAGACCAAACTGCCATTGGGCATAAGCGTCGTCGCCCGAGTCGTTTCCTAGTAAGTGAGGTGTCGCACCTAGAGTGGTCGAACGGCTATCCTTTAATACATAACGCTCATACATCGCTTCGAGCCTTAGTTTCCATTGCGGTTTCCAGAAGTAGTCCAGATAGCTCCATAGGGTATGGGTGTGGCTGGTCTGGTCAATAAATTTGCCATAGGTGCTGGTCCTTGTTTGCCCTTCAGAAGCGCTATAGCTGTAGTCAGCGCCTGCATGCAGCTTGCCATCAAAGAAGCCTTCATGCCGAGCTCCCAGTAAGAAAACATCAAAGCTATCTACCTGACGACTATTCCAGGTGGGGTTTAGTAGATGTGTGCTGCCTTGCATATCCCAAGAGTTGCTGTACCTAAACCAGCTGCTTCGTGTTGTTATGTACTTGGTCGTTTGCCAGTCAATAGCCAGCCCTATATTGCGCCTATGCGAGTCGGTTACCCCTATTTGAGTTCGGTCATACTCGCCCCTGCTGTATGCACTATCAAGGTTTAGGCCGATATTTTGGTTCAACTGCCAGCGCAGGGATACATCGAGTTGTCGGCTAACTTTGTCGGCCGTAGTTGCATCGCGGTAAAGTGGGTTTTCGCCAATTGGCACGGTGAGTTCAGCATTGTCTTTTTGTTTCCTGTCACCCAGTGTCAGGTTTAAGTCGCTTGTAAAAGATGCGTGCCAGCGGTGCTTCCAGCCAGTACGTGAAATCAATTCACGCGCTTCGGATTCTTCTCTATTACGTTTAAATGTTAGGTATTGCAGTTCGTAATACAGCCGGCTTCCGGCGCGCCAGTACCAATCAAGCCGCGAAACCAGCTGTCTTTTATCGTGGCTGAACACCGAGTTTGCTAGGCTCCCCTGTTGCAGGGCATCTGTTAATACCGGTTGGTAGTTTGCGATTGCTGAGCGGTTTTCACGGTCGTCGTGTCGGTAATGGCTCGTTAAACGCAAGTCTCGCGACAAGTGATAGTTCCATCGCAGCCTCAGCTGCATCGTATCTGCAATGCCCTCATAACTGCTTTGCGGCAACATCAGAGAAGCTAAATTTTGATTGATCGTATAGGGTAGAAAAGCATCTTTTTGCTGCGCTTCTCCTTGTCCGTATGAGGCAAAAAAGCGATGACTACCAAGTAGATAATGACCACTAAATAACCACTGGCGAAAACGGTTGGATGGCGCTGTCGCTAACTGCCCTTTATCTGCACCTGAGATAATATCGGTGAAAGGGTTTTCCCAGCTTACTGTACTTAGATCAGTATCGTAGTCTGATTCCGATACTTCGACACTGAGAGCACCTTCGCCGCCAGCGAGACCAAATAGCGCTGAGACCGGCGTTTCTGCTTTAATAGTGAGTTCGCGTGTGGTGTCGTCAGTG
>JBFJVR010000508.1:0-2161 GCA_041624095.1 Oleiphilaceae bacterium | reverse complement strand
GTTGCCTGTTGAATATGAGCGATGTTAGCTGAATTCGGTTCGTCTGCTAGGTCTGCAAGCATCTCGGGTTTACCTTTGCAGGCTTGCGATACGATATCTTTGTTCTTGGCGAGTAGTAAACCAAACGCCTCGGCCTGCGTTTCATCCACGCCCTCGACGTGTTTTTCCAGCAGTGCGGTAAATTGCTCTGCAAGCTCTAGCATTTTGTCGTGCGCGTCTGCTGCCTTTTTATCTTCAAACATTGAACCGTCCCGATCGCATTTCCACATGGCTATGACTGGCATAAGCTTTCCTCGATTTCCAGTGTTGAGTCGTTGTTAATCGTCTTGATTAGAGAGTGGTGATGACTTGTCTCTTGTGCTGTATATTAATACAGTATTGCTGCGAGTCAAGCTTAATTGTTCTGTGGGCTGTTATAGTGGAGACCTGCACCGAAGTGTGGTAGTTTTCGCAGCTTTTTGGTGTGCTTACATTTTGGCATGCTCCTTAGATCGTTAAATTTTCTGCAAGGCGAGTTTATGTATTCCGGCTTTGATTTTGGTACGTCTAATTGTGCAATGGGGGTGGTAAATACTGATGCCCCGCTCACCCAAGTGCGTTCCGCCCATCAAAGGGTTCGGCTATTACCCTTAGAAGGCAGTAGTGCCTTTATGCCTTCTGCTTTGTATGCACTGCATAGAGACTTGGTTACCGAATCGGTAGCTAAACATATCGCTACCGACACCCATCGCAATGAGTATGTAGCGTGCAGATCAAATCAATTGGCGCAAGCGCGCCAGGCTCGTCGTCAACTGGACATACAGTCTCATGAGCAAAGCGTTTACTTCGGCCTGCAGGCTATTGACGAGTATTTTGCTGATCCGGCAGAGGGGTATTTTGTTAAGTCGCCAAAATCGTTTCTGGGGGCGAGTGGCTTACGGGTGGAATGGCTCCACTTCTTCGAAGACATCGTTACCGCGATGATGCAGCAGGTCAAGCAGCAAGCCGAGCAGCACACCAGCGAAGCCATTGAGCATACGGTTATCGGTCGCCCGGTGAATTTTCAGGGGGCAGATGCGGAAGAAAGTAATCGTCAAGCGATCGAAATACTTGAGGTATCAGCCAAGCGCGCAGGTTTCAAGTCAGTCGAGTTTTTGTTCGAGCCGATTGCTGCAGGGCTGGACTTTGAAGCAAGTCTGCAAGAGGACAAGACCGTTCTAGTTGTGGATATCGGCGGCGGTACCAGTGATTGCGCAATGGTCAGGATGGGGCCGGGGCATCAAGGCAACTTGGATCGACGAGGCGACTTTTTAGGGCACAGCGGCGAGCGGGTAGGGGGTAATGATCTTGATATTCTGCTAGCGGGCAAATTGATCATGCCCTTATTTGGCATGCAGTCACAATTGAAAAACGGTTTGCCAATGCCGACACAGTTGTTTTGGGATGCTGTCAGCACCAATGATGTGAACGCCCAGAGTAGTTTTAATAGCCGCGAATCTGCCGAAACGCTGCGCCAGTTAATGCGCGACACGCAGCAGCCAGAATTGTTAGCGCGTTTTGTTTCGCTTCGTGATAATAAACAAGGGGCTCAGGTAGTACGCTCTGCCGAACAATGCAAGATTGCACTATCTGATGCAGCCATGAACCAAGTGGACTTGTCTTTTATTGAGGCGCAACTGAGCTGCGATATTGAGGCTAAGGCGTATGCTCAGGCGGTGGATAGAAAACTCTCGAAGATGGTCAGCTTAATGGATGAGGCGATTAAGCAGGCCGGCTGTCAGCCGGACTTGATCTATATGACAGGCGGGTCGGCCAAGTCGCATATTGTTAAACAGGCGGTGCAACAGAAAATCGGTCAGATCGAAATTCTTGATGGGGATCACTTTGGCAGTGTTGCCGCAGGTCTTAGTCTGTGGGCGAAGCGTATTTACGCCTAAGACTTATGCTTTGGACTTTGCGCCAGCAGTCGGCGTAGGTTGAAACTTCTTACGGTAAGCTGCAGGCGTGACGCCCACTCGCTGCCTGAATAGGCGGCTGAATGAGGTGGCATCCTCGTAGCCACTTTCGTAAGTGATTTGGGCAAAGGTTTTTTTGCTGTTTTCGAGGCTGAGTTTCGCGTGTTCTAATCTCAGATTTTGCAGATATTGCATCGGGCTTTGTTTGGTCGCCAGCTTAAAGCGTC
>JBFJVR010000507.1:0-2166 GCA_041624095.1 Oleiphilaceae bacterium | reverse complement strand
GCTCACTGAAATTAAACATTCCTTTAGAAGTATTTCCTACGATTGAACCCAGAGTGATCAACGTTTCGGTTGCTGTTCCCGGAGCTATGCCCGAAGACATTGAAACCAGTGTCAGTATTAAGTTGGAAGAAGCGGTTCAGGATCTCGAAGGGATAGAACAGCTATCGAGCAGTTCTTCGGAAGGGCGCGCCAGTGTCACGCTTGAGCTGGATGACAGTTATGACCCGCAGGATATGCTCATTGAAGTGAAAAATCGTATTGATGCGATTAATAACCTGCCAGCCGATGCGGAGCGACCCGTTGTCAGCCTCGCCAAGCGCCTGCGTGAGGTGATCAGTGTTGCCGTTTCGGGAAATGTGAGCGAACTGGAAATCCGTCAGGAAGCAGAGCGGATACGCGACCAGTTGTTGGCAATTGATGGGCTGACTCAGGTTGAGCTGGACGGAGTGCGTGACTACGAAGTCAGTATTGAAGTCGACAAGTCCACTTTAGAGGCTTATGGCATTACGCTCGCCCAAGTTGCGCAGGCGGTTCAGGCAAGCTCCCAGGATATATCAGCGGGCAGCCTCAAGACCGACGGTGGCGATATTCTGATTCGTTCTCGGGGCCAGGCTTATCGCAAGCAGGAGTTTGAAAGAATCGTTGTGCTCACTCAGGTTGACGGCAGCCTTGTACGTTTGTCAGATATTGCAAAAGTGCACGATGGCTTTGTCGAGACGCCCATGCTGACGCGCTTTAACGGGCAGCGCGCGGCAGTGATAGAAGTCTATCGTGTCGGTCAGCAAAGCGCGATCGACGTTGCCGACAGAGTCATGGAGTTTATTGAATACCGGCGCGCCAGTTTGCCCGAGAGCATGAATATTACGCCTTGGCGTGACCGCTCGAAGATCGTTAAAAAGCGGTTGAAAACTTTGTCGGATAACGCCTTGCAGGGCGGTATTCTGGTGATGTTGTTACTCACCTTGTTTTTACGACCGGCGATTGCATTTTGGGTTTGTTTGGGAATTCCCGTTTCATTTATGGGGGCGTTTGTGATGATGCCCGTGTTTGGTGTGACGCTCAATATTGTTAGCCTGTTTGGCTTTATCGTTATTCTCGGGATTGTGGTCGATGATGCGATTGTGACAGGTGAAAATATCTACACACACCTGCGACGAAACGAAAACAGTCTCGAAGCCGTTATTAATGGTACCAAAGAGGTCGCGGTGCCGGTTACCTTCGGTATTCTTACGACCATCGCTGCGTTTTTGCCGATCGCATTTATCGAAGGTGTTCGTGGCCAGCTGTTTGCGGCGATTCCCGTAGTGGTAATTCCGATCTTGTTGTTTTCGCTTATTGAGTCGAAGCTAGTGCTGCCTTCGCACCTTAAGCACCTCAAGTTAAACAAGAGCCAGCAGCATGGTCGGCTTCAAGCATGGCAGCAGGCCTTTGCAGATGGTTTTGAGCGCGCTGTGCTGCGTTACTATCAGCCCTTGCTGGTGCTGGCGTTAAAGTACCGTTACTTGTGTCTGGCGTTTTCCGTTGGTGTGCTGTTTGTTATCTACGCATTGTTGAGCAGCGGCTGGATGAAGTTTATCTTTTTCCCCAAGGTACAAAGCGAAGTAGCGCGGGCATCGCTGGTAATGCCAACTGGCACACCGATTGATGTCACCGACCGTCATGTTCAAACCATGCTTGAACAGGCCATTCGTTTGCAGGAAAAGTACCAGGAGCAGGGTGAAGGCGAAGCGTCGCCACAAAGCGTAATTCGCAATATCCTGGCAACGACCGGCGGCAGCGGCAGTTCAGACGGTTCCCAGTACGGCAGAGTGATGTTCGAAATCACGCCTCCAGAAGAGCGACAACTGGCCATTACCAGCCGGGAGCTGGTAGATGAATGGCGGGCCCTTGTTGGCGTTATTCCCGGTGCGGAAAACCTGACTTACCGGGCCGAGATCGGTAGGGTGAGTGACCCCATAGATATTCAGCTAAGGGGGCAAGATTTTGCACAGCTGAAAAGCGTGGCCGATATGATCAAAGCTAAGTTATCGGAGTATCCCAGTGTATTTGATATCTCCGACAGTTTCTCTGATGGCAAGCAGGCTCTCGAAATAAAGCTCAATAACACCGCCTATGCCTTGGGATTTTCAAGGCTAGAGGTGGTCAAGCAAGTCAGGGAGGCCTTTT
>JBFJVR010000506.1:0-2167 GCA_041624095.1 Oleiphilaceae bacterium | reverse complement strand
GTGTAAATACCTTGGGGCAGGTGAAACGTTATGCCGATGAACACGATATATATATGCCTTTGGTTCAGGGCTTATATCAGATCATCTATAACAATGTACCCCTCGCTGAGGTGATTAAGCGTTTGATGTCAGGTGAACAAAATACGGATGTTGAATACACCCTGCCAAAAGACGAAATCTAGCGGTAAATTGTTGCTTGAACGTGTGAGCTGGAGAAAATGATGCAAGATCTCGATGTTAAGTTGATTCGCCTGTTTTTCATGCTGGTGTTTTATCTGGTTTATGGCTTATCCGACTTGCTGTTGCTGGTCATTATGATGTTGCAGGCGGTGCTAAGTGTGTTTGGTGGTGGGCCAAGCCAGTCATTAAAGGCGTTTGGCGGGAGTCTTGCCGTATATGTGAAACAGATCGCGGCCTTTTTGACTTATGCTTCTGAGCAAAAGCCTTTCCCGTTTTCGGATTGGCCGGAGCATGTCGCCGAGCCATAGGCTCAGGTGAAGAATAAAGTAAAAAATTAGGGAGAAGGGAATGAGTAGGGTATTTATTGGTAGACATGGAGAGGCCTCGTTTAATGCGCCTTCCGATAGAGAGCGGCCGCTGACAGAGCGAGGAATCAAAGCGACCCGGGATTTAGCCGAGCGGCACAAAGACGCCTATGCCGAGGTGACAGAAATTTGGTGTAGCCACTTAGTTCGGGCGCGCGAAACGGCAGCAATTTATGGCAAGCTGCTGGGCCTGACGCCACAGCCCAAGGATTTTTTAGCACCAGACTGCGAACCTGAAGAAGTGCTCAAGGAGCTTAATGCTCATCAGCAAACAGGCGACTTAATGATTGTCTCTCATCAGCCCTTGGTAGGCGATTTGGTTAGTTGGCTGTGTGCAGGTAACGTGTTTGACGGTCACCCTTATTCAACCAGTGAAATGTTGCAGCTCGAAGCTGAGGTTTTTTCCAGAGGGACGGCAAAGATAACGGCTGACTTTTTGCCACTTTAAGGGTTTGGTTTACAGTTTGCTCCGTAAAATAGTCAGCGCTGTGTCGATGGTTTGGTAAGACGTGTAAAAATGCGGAGAAAACCGAATTCCGCCTCCCCGGTGTGCACAGATAACGCCGCTTTCCATCAGCTCCTGGTGCAGTTTTTTCAAATTATTATGTGGCGGTTTAAAGGTCACGATACCGCCTCTTTGCATCGGTTCTCGGGGCGAAATCAGCTCTAAACCCCTGATCATATCAAGTTGCGTAATCAGGTAAGTTATTCTGTTTTCTAGCTCCTGATGTATATCATCCACTCCGATTTCTAAAATAAGCCCGAGACTAGCGTTGAGAACGTGTACGCCGAGCATGTTGGGGCTGCCACATTCGAAGCGTGTAGCATCATCGGCTGCTTGACATTCGAGCTTGTCGTAGTTGCCGCGTTCCTTCACCATATGCCAGCCATATTGATGTAACTTTAACTGCGCCTGTAATTCCTTCTTGACGTAGAACAGGGCCAGACCTTCGGCACCCATCATCCATTTGTGGCCGTCAGCAACTACAAAGTCTGCCTTGATTTTGGCTTGGTCAAAAGGAATCGCCCCCAGACTCTGTATGGCATCGACGCATAAAAGTACCTGATGTTCGCGGCAAAGTTCGCCAAGCGCTTCGAGATCGATGCGTTGCCCCGAAGCGTATTGAACCGAGCTAATTGCCAGTAGTCGTGTGTTGCCGGAAATGCAGTTTTTGATGTTATCTAAGGCGTTGTCGCTGATGTCCGCCGTGACGACAGACACCCCCTGATCGGCCAGCGATTCCCAAACGATGCGGTTCGAAGGGAATTCCTGGTTACTGATAATCACTTCATCGCCTGCGTTCCACGTCAGGCCGTAGGCGATCATCGACAAAGCCTCGGAGGTGCTTTTTGCCAGGGCAATTTCGTCGGTGCTGTCTGCGTTTATCAGCGCGCGCAGCCGTTCTCTCAGGCTTTGTTCGGTACTCATCCAGTTTGGGTAATATCTCGCCCCGTGAACAACGTTTTCGTTAGCGAAATCGACAACGGCCTGCCGGGCGACGTCTGGCCACGGACTTACCGCCGCATGATTCAGATAGTAGGTGTTTTTTTCTTGAGGAAACTGTGCGCTGATATTCACATGACTCTCTGGCATATATCGAAGGTGGAGCGTAAGTATTTAG
>JBFJVR010000505.1:0-2167 GCA_041624095.1 Oleiphilaceae bacterium | reverse complement strand
GCAGGTGTTCTCCGGTAAAGCGGGCACTTTACCGGAACGCGACGACTGAAGCGTCTCAGGGGCTTTCCAGCACCGTTACTTTTTCTTCTTTCTCCAGGATAAGGTTCATTTTATCCATCAGGTTTTTGCGTGCTTGGGAATCTTGCCATTGCTGCCAGTCGACCAAACTACGCCATTTGCACAACACCATTCTATGCCTGGAATTCTGAATATCCTTCAGAGATTCACCCGAAATGAATCCCGGCGCGCGGACCGATTGTTGCAAAATTTCCATTGCCATTTCTTCGTAATTGGCTTCGAGTGTTTCAGCAATAACTCGCTCGATAATGACACGTATCATAGGCTTCCTATCTGTTTTTCATGTAAGCTTCTTGGTTATGAAATGCCGCGAGCCCTAAAGCGCAGGCTGGGCTTGCGACGCCCTTGTATTAATAAGCATAGCGTAGTCTTTTAAATATGAAATACCAACACCAGATTGATGCCCAAGGTTTGCTTTGCCCTGAACCCGTCATGATGTTGCACTCCACCGTGGCTGATATGCAGGCCGGCGAAGTAGTTAAAGTGCTAGCCAGTGACCCATCCACGCAGCGCGATATACCACAATTTTGTCGTTTTCTGGGGCATCGTTTGCTGCAGCAAGTAGAAGAAGGGGATGTGTATCTTTACTGGATAGAAAAGGCCTGAAGATGCCTTAGCGCGACTTCAGGTTGATGAGCCCCGCTGTCACGATAAAAATGCAGCCCAACACAATAGACAGTGTTAGCGCTTCATCCCAAATAAACCACGCCATGAATGACGAAAAAAGCAAGGAGGTATAGGTAAACTGGCCAATTTTGCCAGCGGAAACGCGGCGATAAGCTGCTGTAATCAGCAGTTGCCCCAAGGTAGCAACGGCGCCAAGCAGGCCCAGCCATAGCCATTGGTGTGGGGTGGGCATTACCCAGTTGTTGAATGCAAAGGGTAGCGAAAGCGCTGAGCCGATTAAGCAAAAATAAAACACAATGCGCATGCTGGGTTCGCTGGCACGCATACGGCGTATGGTGACTTTAGCCAGCGCAGCCAGCACTGCTCCACTCAGCCCAATGGCCACCAAGTCGAGTTCTCCCCAGCCCTTGGTTGCCGGGTCAATAATAAATATAACCCCGACAAAACCAAGTGTGATGGCGAAAAGGGTATGTGCACCGCTTGGCTCTCGCAGCCAAATGAGTGCGACTAAGGGGATAAAAAACGGGGTGGTAAGTTTTAATAAGATCGCTTCGGTGAAATGCATGCGCCCCAGCACATAGAAAAAACAGGCCATGGCGCAAACGCCAATGGTGCCGCGTAAGATATGAAAACGCAGCTGAGATGTTGCAAAACCTGCAAGCCCGCTGCGCATGTAAATAATGGGGACGATTAGCAACAAGGCAAAAAAGTTGCGGAAGAAAACGATGTTTTCGTTTGGTAGCGAGGTCGCTAAATGTTTAATGATGCCTCCCATGATAGCGAAGCATAGTTCGCCGGCGATGACGGCAGCGATGGCCCAATGATACGCGTTTAGTTTATTCGAGTTGTTTGGGGCAGGCTGCGAAACAGGCGTCATGGTTTCCTTATTTGCGTGATTTGCGTGATTTGCGTGGTTAAGAGGCACTGATACATAGTGAACTTGAGTGGTGGTGCGTGGGCACTATAGGAGTGAGGCGTGAGGGCGTCCAGTTTAAAATAAAAACGGCACGCATCACCCGCTGTTTAAGGCGCGCTGAAGATGTTGCTGGAAGTCTGGCGCGGTTATTTCACCGACAATACGTAAGTCAGGCAGTTCGTTGCCTTGGGCGTCGAAGAACAGGATCGAAGGAGGGCCGAATAGTCCGAAGTGGTTCATCAGCGCTTTGTTTTTGTCGTCGTTGTCGGTGACATCGGCCTTAACCAAGTGAAACTGTCTAAGTTGCTGGTCGATGTCGGGCTGGGTAAAGACTTGTGTTTCCATTACCTTGCATGAGATGCACCAGTCGGCATAAAAGTCGACCATAACCGGGCGCTGCTGCTTGCCCGCAATACCGAGTTCGCGCTTAAGCTCTTGTTGATTGTAAATCGTCGAGAACGGAAGTTTGGTTTGCGTCTGGATTACCTCAGCTTGTGGGCCGGATGAAAATAACTCAAGAGGCTTGAGAGGATTACTCGCGCCACT
>JBFJVR010000504.1:0-2173 GCA_041624095.1 Oleiphilaceae bacterium | reverse complement strand
TTCGGGCTTCGGGCTTCGGGCTTCGGGCTTCAAGCGTCAAGCGTCAAGCGTCAAGCGTCAAGCGTCAAGCGTCAAGCGTCAAGCGTCAAGCGTCAAGCGTCAAGCGTCAAAACAATTAAAACAGTAACCTGACTATGCAGCAGAGCGTTTCTACCATTGGGGTCGGTACCATTACCGACCTCTATTACTATTTACTGGAAAAAGGTGTAAGCGAACAGGCTTTGGCGTCGCTAACTGGCTTGGCTCCCGGTGAAATTAACAATCCCGATGCCAGAGTCGCGACGACCTGCCTGCCCCCTCTGTGGCAATGTGCTATTGAGCAGAGCGATAATTCCGCTATCGCGCTGACGATAGGCAACCGGGTACGCCAAGAGAATCTAAGCATAGTTGCGCAGGTATTTTTACAAAGCGAAACACTGCATCAAGGCATTGAACAATATGTGCGCTTTATGTCGCTGGTTAACGACTCCATGATACTCAGCTTTGAAGCCAGCAAAGCTAATGCAAAACTGATCTTCGAGATCAAGGAAAATCACTACCTAAAGGAAGAAGTAGAACGCACAGTGGCATCGGCTGTTGCCCGAGCGCGACATATAATGGGCGACATCGCCAAGCCTACGCTGCTGGAGTTTCAACATGAGCAGCCCGAGTATATCGCCGCATACCAGGAGATATTCCAAGCCCCGCTGCGCTTTGCTCAAAACACCACCGCCATCCACTTCGACGCTGCGCTTCTTTCGCTAAAAAGCAGCCAGAGAAACCCCCACCTGTACCAAGTACTGACCAACCATGCCGAGGCACTGCTGAACAAGCTCAAACCAAAAAACAAAACCAGTGACGCGCTTGTCGAATTCATTCGCAATAATCTTTCGAATCCAAGTCTCGACGTCGAACTGGCGGCAAAGCACTTGAATATGAGTCGTCACACCCTGTATCGCAAACTCAAGAAAGACGAACTGTCATTCCAGGGGCTGGTAGATCGCATCAGGCAAGAAGAAGCCGAGAAATTGCTGCAACGCCAAGATATAAGCATCAGCGAGGCGGCATTTGTTTTGGGTTTTTCGGAACTCAGTGCACTGAGCAGAGCCTTTAAACGCTGGACAGGTTTATCACCCGCCCAGTTCCGGCAACAACACGGCGCGTTGACGCCGTCTTCATCGCACAGCCCAGCTTAGACTTAGTCGCCTGACTTAAGCGCAGCGCATTTTAGTCAGTTAGCTCTTTAAGATGATTAATTATGTCCGATCCCATAGAATCATCCTTTTCACTCAACCGATACCTACAGGAGCCCTTCGTGCTTAAGTTTGTCGTCATCGCACTTATCCTCGCACTGGTTATTTTCATTGTGCATAAAACCAATACCAACAAAAAGCTCGCGCTAGAGAGCCAGTCCAAAGGGCGGGAATTTTTGCAGCAAAATGCCAGCAATGAAGGCGTAAAAACAAGCGATTCGGGGCTTCAATACCTTCAGTTAGCTGAAGGTACCGGGAGCGACAAGCCGAAACCCAATAGCCGCGTAAAAGTCCATTACCACGGCACTCTGATCGATGGCACCGTCTTTGATAGCTCGGTAGCACGAGGACAGCCCATTGAGTTTGGCTTGCATCAAGTCATACCCGGTTGGACAGAAGGGCTACAACTTATGGTAAAAGGCGAAAAAATGCGCTTTTTCATCCCCCCTGAGTTGGGATATGGCAACCGCGCTGCTGGCGCCATCCCACCGGGTTCAGTATTGATATTTGACGTAGAGTTGCTGGACTTCAACTAGTGCCCCCCTTAGACAGCATCTGGGCCTTTATCGCCGCGTCGATCGTGCTGATCCTCGTACCTGGCCCAGATAATCTTTATGTTGTTTTACAGGCCTCAACTCACGGTTTCAGGGCCGGACTGGTGCTTACTATCGGCTTGTGCTGTGGCTTGTTGGTCCATACCGCCGCCGTTATTTTTGGCTTGGCAGCACTGTTGCAAACTTCAGTGCTAAGTTTTACCTTACTGAAGCTACTCGGTGCGGGCTACTTGCTCTATTTGGCTTTCCAGTCTTTCCGACATGCCGCCGACTCAGCCACGCCTCATAATACAGATACTCAGGCCTCACCTTACCTGCTCGGCAGGGGTTTACTAATGAATGTAACAAACCCCAAGGTGAGCCTTTTCTTTCTGGCATTTTTACCCC
>JBFJVR010000503.1:0-2173 GCA_041624095.1 Oleiphilaceae bacterium | reverse complement strand
GAGTGTGTACTGCACCTCGTCTTGCCATGTGTAGGCCGTTGCTATATATGCATTAACGGGGGCGATGTCAGTCATTGGTATATCGTATCTGGCACCTGCGCTGAAGGAGATTTCAGGGGTTTGAATAGCGGATGCACCTTTTAGATTTTGTGATTCAGGTGTGCCGTTATTGTCGTTGTCGATATTACAGCCTTCTGCTGCTGTCTGGCCGAAATAACAACTATTGATGAGGTTGCCAAACTCAGAGTCAATATAGTTGCCCGCAAAGTCTAAGCGTAGGTTGTTGCTTGCCTGCCAACTAATATTCATTTCTAATCCGCGTGCTTTTATGTCGCCGGCGTTGAGCGCAATAGAATCTACTGAACTTGGTTTAGTTGCCGTTAATTGGAGATCTTTGGTGTTTTGAATAAAAATGTTGGCGTTAAAGCTCATGGTGTCGTCAAAGAGTTTTGATTTGACGCCAATCTCGTAGGCTACAGAAGATGTTGGCTCAAGTATGGCAGTTTCTGCAGATGCGGTGCGACCAACGTCAAATGCAAGTCCGACAAAGCTGCGTGAAGCGCTTACATACATATTTACTTCATCATTAAATGCCCACGTTCCACCTGCGCGAGCAGACCAGTCATCAATGGTGTCTTCGCGGTAAAAAGCGGTTGGCTGGTTGGCAAATACACCTGAAGGCAGCGCACCGCCAAATTGTGGGCCAGCGCATGCTGCTGAGTCTTCGGTGAAGGTTGCTTTCGCATCGGTGTAGGTCACGCAGCTAGGAGTATCAAGAACGGTCAAATCTCTACGTGCGTAGTCTAAACTGCCTTTTTCTTGGGTTAGGCGTAGTCCACCAAACAGGTCGGCTTTAGTGTTAACGTGCCAGGTGGCATCGGCAAAGCCTGAATAAGTTTTAATTGCTGACAATGCTTTGCCAACCGCCTGAGTAAGAACTACATATTGGTTAAGCTGGGGGTTGAATACTTTGAAAACCGTTTCAGATGGTTGTGATTCTTCCCAGTCTTGGTAATTGATGCCAGTAAGAAATTCTAGGTCCGTACCGGTATATTCAAAGCGGATCTCCTGGCTTAAATACTCAATTTCATTAATAATTGGTAAGCCTGAATCGGGGTTTGGATTTAGGTTGGAGCGAGGAATATGGATAAACCCTACTCCCATAGTGTTGGTCGCTGTAGCAGGGGTGCCATCAATGTCGTTATCTACTCCTGACTTCCATTCGCGAACACTGGTGATCGATTTGAAAATCATTGAATCGGTTAGCGCCCAAGTTAGCTCACCAGATAGGGCTTGGTTTTCAATATCTATACTGGTTTGTCGGTCTTGGTTAATTTTGAATGGATCGTCGATGACATCTTGGCCAATAGCTGCTGTGCGCGAAGGGGTAATCGATTTAGTGGTGACCTGTGCGCCGTTACCGTCTTTGCCCTTGCGGTATTCTGCGGTCAATAGAAAGTCGATGTTTTCATTGAAGTCAATCGCGAGTTTGCCCATGACGCCACGATAAATTTCGTAGCCGTCGTTATCAACGCCGGGTGCTACATTGTCTAGGTGGCCTTCGCGGTCTTTGTAAAATGCGGAAAATCTACTGCGAATATTTTCGTTAATTGGTGCATTAACCATTCCCGAAGTCAAAGTTTCGTTGTCATCAGTCACGCTAACTTTTACTTCGCCCTCAAACTCGTCGGTAGGCCTGTGACGTCTTACATTGATCAGGCCGCCGGTTGCACTTTTCCCATACAGCGTGCCTTGAGGACCTCGAAGCACTTCAATTTGAGCAATGTCACCAAGTTCTGAGACAAACTCGCCAGCGCGTGCAAGGGGGACGCCATCGACAATCATTGCAACACTAGGTTGTACTCCGCCTTGTACGGTGAAGGAGGTAATACCACGCATACCAAAACCTTTGGCGAATGGCAGTGCGGATGATTGATAGCGCAATGAAGGTTCAATTCTTGCTATGTCGACTATTTCATTGATTGCGAGTTCATGGAGCTTGTCTTGGCTTATCGCGTTAAGAGAGATCGGAACATCTTGTAAATTCTGTTCACGCTTTTGAGCCGTCACTATAACTTCTTCGAGCACGCGTCTTTCAGTTACTTCAGCAGCCATAATGCTTATTGGACTCGCAATTGCAAGCGCGAGAGCCGTAAAACGTAATGGTGGTAAT
>JBFJVR010000502.1:0-2179 GCA_041624095.1 Oleiphilaceae bacterium | reverse complement strand
ATCCATTCACGCGTCTCGTGGATATTCTGTCCGGTAGACAAGTCCATCACAGTATCACCACCCCACCTGGTCGCCCAAACCAGTTTCTCGACCTCTTCCTGAATTGACGATGTAACCGCTGAGTTACCAATATTTGCATTAACCTTGGTACGAAAGTTACGCCCGATAATCATTGGCTCGGTTTCAGGGTGATTAATATTATTCGGAATCACCGCTCGACCACGAGCGACCTCATCGCGCACAAACTCCGGGGTAATCATTTTTGGAATCGAGGCACCAAAGCTTTCGCCTGGGTGCTGACTGGCAACCGCTTGTTCCAGCTCTTGCTCCGACAGCGCCAGATTCTCACGAATCGCTATATACTCCATTTCAGGTGTAATAATGCCCTGACGTGCGTAATGCAATTGTGTGACGTTTTTCCCCGGCTTGGCCTTGCGCGGCTGCCGACGATACTCAAAGCGTAAACCTTCCAGCGAAATATTCTGATCGCGCACATTGGCGTAATCCGAGGTAAAGCCCTGCAACAGCTCGGTATCATTACGATCTTCTATCCAGGAGCTGCGTATTGTATCCAGCCCCTTGCGTACATCTATTTTTCTTTCTGGGTCGGTATAGGGCCCAGAAGTATCGTAGACACGCACCGGCGGGTTAATTTCAAGCTCACCATTCTGGCGCTTTGTCGGGCTAAGATGAATTTGTCTCATCGCCACCTGAATGTCGGGCCGAGAACCCGGTACATAAATTTTTTCGGAGGCCGGAAAAGGGCTGGTCGATAATTCATCAACCGAAGCGGTTTCGCTTAATTTTTCGAATGAGGGTGCTTTCATGCTGGGCTCCAGAGTGGTCGGTGCAGTTGTTGCCAGCATAAAAACAGAAACAGCACTTACTGTTCCCTACGCTGGCATTAACCATATCAGGTTCAACGGGTCCTGCCACTTCATTCAATACAGCAATGTATGCATGAAGCCTATGCAGTCTCAGCCAATAACAAGGCTCCCCGACAGATAGCATGGATTGTAGGCAGGCGCGTAGCATAGCGCAAGATGTTTGACGAAAATCTAGCCGGCAAAAAAAGAGGGCAAATACGCCCTCAAATCAGTCCTGAAAAAGATATTATTAAAATTAGTATTGTTTGATTCTATGGCCCTTTAGTTGTAACGGGTCGCGCTAATCACCACATCAGACATTTTCTTACCCGAACCGCCGTTGATCCAGCGTACTTTTTTACCCCAGCTCCACCACTTTCTTTCTGTTTTGGTGCTAAAGCTTAGTTGTACATGGTTGCGAGTGATCGTATTGGCGCTATTAACGGTCGCAAATTCGCTTCCAGTCTGAGAACCGATGGCACCACCGTGATGAGTTTTCTCTCCC
This sequence comes from Oleiphilaceae bacterium, assembly GCA_041624095.1. Taxonomy (GTDB): domain Bacteria; phylum Pseudomonadota; class Gammaproteobacteria; order Pseudomonadales; family Oleiphilaceae; genus PZPK01. Next base: position 808 of record JBFJVR010000502.1, on the reverse strand, counting down.
ATAATGATGGGGTGATAGTTATTCCAAATCGAACTCGGCGCTTTGCTTACTGAGGTGATGACGCCATTATTCTGTATCGACCTTGAACACGAGTCGTAAGCGCCATTTGATGAAGCCATGCAAGCGCTATGCAGCGGAACAACACTGTCGTCCATGCCCTTCAGGAAGGGTTTCGTTGCCCCTGCGAACTGCCAGCCTGTACCAACAAAGCGAAACCGCGGATACGCACTACCGCCGGCATTGATATTACGAGCATTACCGGGTCGTAAATCTGTCAGCACTCCCAGCTTACCCGCTTGAGGGGTAAAACCCATGAAGGCGTTAATCGCCGCTTTCTGTGCAGCATTGATAATACCGCTGCCGTTAGCAATATTGGTCGCAATATCGGCTATTTCGGTACCGCCACCGGCTCCTGCAAAATCAAATACCCCGAGCACCTTGAACTTGCTGTTCACGCCCCAGTTACTCAACTTCTTAAGTGCATGCCGCACAACAAGGTCACCTGTAGAATGGGTCACAAAGATAACGGGGGTGTTCTGAAACTGGCTATTGTTGGCGATGGTTTTCAATTGTGCTTTTACATCGCTCGCAATAGAGGATGTTACACGCTCCTTAGAGTCCCACCAGACAAAAGCATCTATCTTCCCCTTCCAAGGGCCGTTCCAGTATGTTTTGGCACGTTCCTTAAGGTAATTATTGTACGTTCCGTATTGATTTGTTTTGTTACTTCTATGGCTATCATTAAGGTCTTCTGCCTGGAATCCATGTACCGCAACAACCTTGATCCCGTTGACCGCGGCATATGAGT
>JBFJVR010000501.1:0-2189 GCA_041624095.1 Oleiphilaceae bacterium | reverse complement strand
GTAGGGAACAAGATTAACATCAGTTATCGAGAGTTTTCGGGCAGCATCGCTCGCCCGGCTTTTAATAATGATGTTGAATATGACATCAACCAATCAAGTGTGGTGGGCTATAAAGGTGCTAGATTGGAAATTATTGAAGCTACAAACGAACTCATTAAATATAAAGTTCTTTCCAACTTTAATCGGGCACGGTTCTAGCGCTTAAGTTCCAGCGCCTAACAAGTAGCTGCACCGGACTCGCTACCGCTCGCTCGGTGAGCTAGGCGTTATGTGCATATGCGTTAGCGGAGAATAATAATGAAATACGGTGGAATAGTTGGTCCGATTGCTTTTTTCGTGACGGTAATTTTAGTAGCCGCTCTGCGCGGAGAATATAGCCATACGGAACAATTGATGAGTGAGTTAGGTGAGCAGGGCTCTGCCTACGCATTGTTGTTCAACTATGCCGGCTTCTTCGTGACTGGAGTTTCTGTATTACTCTTTAGCGTCTTTTTGTCGGGAGAGCTGAAGTCTCGCGAATTGTCCATCGCGGCAGGTGTGCTTATCGCTATTCATGGGCTGGGGATGCTTGCTGCAACCTGGGCTCAGTGTGACATCGGTTGCCCGGCAGAAGGCAGTACCAGCCAGTTGGCTCACAATGTCATTGCTGGCGTTAAGTTCCCCGCATTATTGATGGCTTCGCTAGTTTTGGGTGTACAGTTGGTTAAGAATCAAATATCAAACGCCTACGGAACCTTCTGCTTTGCGGCATTTATCCTTTCCTTGGGCTTGATGGTCAAATTTACGATGGTGGCGGAGACTAGAGAGCTTGCGGGACTTTGGCAACGAGCCTTTCTGGCTGCGATATATACATGGTTGGTGTTTACCGCCTTTTTCTTTATACGTCGCAGCCGTGAAAGCACATAACCAGCAACAGCAGCCGATCGCCTGCGGCGTCGGCTGCCGTTGCTAGTTATGTTTTGCTCAGGATTTGTGGCTCTGTCCGGAAAAAGCCAACAGAAAGTCTAGAAATTATAGATGGTCGGCACCAACTTAAAACCATTATTTGTTATCTTTCCCATTAGTCTGGCAGCTTGCATTCAAACTATCTGTCCAGGTGGAATTGAGTAGCAGGCTGGCAACTGATGTCAATTTTTCGGTCTGACGGTCTCAAACAAGAGCCTTGTGAAATGCTAATGACAAACGGGTCGCACGCCAGCGAATGTGTTAATAACGATAGTGCTGTTCGCTCGGTTCAGAAGTGGGTCGAAACATTCGTGGTTGGTATGAATCTCTGCCCCTTCGCCAAACACGAGATGCTAAACAATCGTGTGCGCTTTACCAGCACCAAGGCAAACTCGGAAGAACAGTTACTGATGGCGTTGCAAGACGAGGTCGAACTGCTCAATAGCGAGCCCGCTATAGAAACCACCCTGCTCATCCACCCCAATGTCTTACAAGATTTTTACGATTATAATCAGTTTCTGGCGCTTGCAGACGCGCTTCTTGTGGACTTGAAGCTGGAAGGTACCTATCAGATTGCCAGCTTTCATCCGGACTATCAGTTTGGCGGCACCGAGCCGGGCGATGCCGAAAATTATACCAATCGCGCACCCTACCCCGTATTGCACCTGATTCGGGAAGCGAGTCTTGAACGCGCTATTACGGAGTATCCTGAATCCAGTCAGATTCCGGACAAAAATGTGGCGCAGATGAATAGCCTGGGGCACGATAAGCTGCAGGCGCTTTTCAAAGAGCTGTTCAAGCAATAAACTGCCTAGCACTCTTATTTGCCTGATCGGATAACTTATCACCCCTAGGTGACCGGCTTTTCCACATACGCCAGGGTTTCTCGATTCCATCACGCAAAGAAAAGAGCAAACACGGAGTTCACACTCTGAATACCTAATACAAACGCTGTGCGGTAAACGAGGTAGCATCGTGATTATTGTTCTGGGAAGCGTAACCGTTAAGGAAGGCCACATTAAAGATGCCCTGGAGCTTAGCCAGCGCCATGTCAATCATTCGCGTGCAGAGCCGGGCTGCATCACTCATGGTGTACATCTGGACTCCGAAGACCCCCAGCGCTTGGTTTTTGTTGAGAAATGGAAAGATATGGACTCCCTCACCCGGCACTTTAAGGAGCCCACATCGATTGAGTTTGTGAATAAACTCAAAGCGCTTTCTGCCAGCGCGCCCGAGCTATCCCT
>JBFJVR010000500.1:0-2192 GCA_041624095.1 Oleiphilaceae bacterium | reverse complement strand
CCAAAGGAGGCTTGGCCGTGGCGAATCAGTATCAGTTTGCTCATGAAGAAGTATTGTTTAGGTGATGTAGGGCCTGCTAGGATACGAAAACTACTAGTATTGAAGTAATTTATTTTGGTGATAAGTAGAATCATTTTTAGTGATGTTTTGGTTGGCGGCAACAGGACCAGATAAGCGACTGGTATTAATGTGAGTCGTTTTTTGACGAGGTAAAAAAATGGAAGCTTACCAGTGGCAGTTCCCTCATCCTTTTATCCATCAGATAGAGGTGCAGGAAGCTGATATTGATGGACTGGGTCATGCCAACAATGCATGTTATGTGCGTTGGTGCGAAGACACCGCGTGGGCTCATTCACACAGGGTGGGAGTGGGGCTTGATCAGTTTCATGCGCTCGACAGGGCTATGGCCGTGCGCAAGGCCGATTATGATTATCGTTTCGCAGCCTATGCTGGGGAGCGGCTGCTCATCGCAACGTGGATTACAGATATCAGCGCGGCGCAAATGACGCGCTATTTTCAGTTTGTGCGTGAAGCCGATAGCACAACAATATTGTTGGCCAAGTGGTTGCTTGTCTGTATAGAAATCAGCAGCGGTAAACCTAAACGTTTGCCAGTCGAGTTTAAAGCGGCCTATGGAAACACCTGAGAACCTCAAGCCTGAAAAGGCCGCTTGCGATATTTTTTAACTTGTAAGTCCAGCGAATATGAGTGCGTCTTATAAGCTCAATTCGAGCTTTGTACCGTAAGGTGTTTGAATACAAGGCTATTTTAAGTCCCCTAAAATTGATTGTTTTTGCGATCAATTGCACCGCGCAAAGCCGCATTATTAGGTTTGTCCAGCTTAGATGAATTTAGTCTAAATCTAACGAGCACAAATTCCTTTTGTCGCTAATAATTGTATAAAAAATAGTCATGATAACTATGAGGTAATCGTTATGTTTAAACGAATCATGCTGCCTCTGATGGTCCTTAGTGTAGTGGGTTGCGCAAGTAAGCAAACGCTTATAGATGATCTCGGAGAACTTCCCGCAACAGAGTCCGGTGAAATGGTGCTTAACGTGCATTTCTGGTCGGGTATTAATGGCAAACCAGTCAGGAGCCTGACGCGCAACGCGCGCTATCCTGATGGGGCTACATCTATTGAACCCATATACACACTGGACTTTCCGGATTCTCGTGCCGATAAATATGGCCAGCGTATTGTTGGCCTGCTAGATGTCAAAGCGACTGGCAATTACCGTTTTTGGATTAGTGCCGACCATAGTGCTGAATTGTGGTTGTCGATAGATCAAAATCCGCTGAATAAGCGCTTGATTGCATACAACAATAACCCCACGGGGTATCGCGTATGGGATAAGTTTAATTCGCAACGCTCAACGTTGATCGAACTGCAGGCAGGGGAGCGTTACTTCATAGAAGTGCTGCATAAAGAGTACCTTAATGAAGATTATCTTAGCGTTGCTTGGGAAGGGCCGGGGTTTGAATTGCGCACGCTGGATAGTAACGACGTTCTGGGGTTTGGGCATGCTGACTCGGTGAGTGGTGAGAGTGCGTTTAAAGAGGGTTACCATGTTGGTTATGCATCTGGATCGGTTTTGTCTGAGTTTGACGACAGTTACCCGCCTCTAGATACCGACGGTGACGGGCTACCAGACTTCTATGAGCTTGCTGTTGGTTTGAACCCAGAAGATGCGACCGATGCTTTTTCGGATAACGATAGTGACTTGCTAACGGCCTATGAAGAATACCAGATCCGTACCAACCCCAATAACGCCGATTCGGATGGCGACGGCATGCCCGATGGATTCGAGTTCGTATACGGGCTGGCCGTACTTGACCCAAGTGACGCTTTGTTGGATGCAGATGGTGATGGAAGCACCAATATTGACGAATACATAGCAGGGTCGAGTCCTGACGATGGGGCGGACTTCCCGGATGTTCCTTTGGTACGTACTGTTTATCTGTATTGGGATGTGCCAACCCAAAGGGAAGACGGGAGCCCCTTGTCGGTATCTGAAATCGACAAGTATTTGCTCTATGCCGGCACTAGCAGCTCGGAACTTGAGGCCTTTGCCGAAATCAGCGATGCGGCTCAGCAGAGTTACAGCAGCGAGTTAGTTCAGGGTACCTATTACTTTGCGATCAGCACGGTAACTAATGATGGTATAGAAGGGCCCAAGTCAGAAATACTG
>JBFJVR010000499.1:0-2197 GCA_041624095.1 Oleiphilaceae bacterium | reverse complement strand
TCGACAAATTTGTTGCCAAAGCCCATACCCGTGGCGCAGATGCTTATATTCTGGATCTTGAAGATAGTTTGCCTCTGGAGCAGAAAGAGTTTGCTCGCACTTGTGTGAAGCCTGCGGCTAAACAGGTGAGTCAGGGCGGGGCGGCTGCATTGGTGCGCATCAACTTGGATAAGAAATTGGCCATGGCAGACTTGGAGGCCTCCGTCGACGCAAGCGTAGCCGCTATAGTTGTGCCAAAAGTCGAATCGGCAGAGGAACTGAATGTCATAGCCGATAAGATAGCGGAGATAGAAGCGCGCACCGGTATGGCCACAGGTCATACCGCCATTATTGCTATGATTGAGTCGGTGCTTGCACTGAATGAGCTTGATGCCATAGCGCGTGCCCACCCTCGCGTCATCGCAATGACTCTTGGTTCAGAAGATTTTTCTGCTACTGCCGGTATGCTGCCCACGCCTTCGACTCTGCTTATGCCTAACCAGATGCTTGCGTTTGCTTGTCGTAGAGCAGGGATTATGCCTCTGGGCTTTCCGGGTTCTATTGCTGATTACAGTGATATTGAAGCCTTTAAAGGGACAGTCCGGTTCGCTAAAGAGTTGGGCTTTGTTGGGGCCTTTTGTATTCATCCTAAGCAGGTAGAGGTATTGAACGAGGTGCTCACGCCGAGCGAGGCAGACGTTGCCGATGCTCAGGGTTTGGTACAGGCTTTTGAGGCGGGTTTAGCGGCAGGAAAAGGCGCGGTCGAATATAAGGGTAAAATGATTGACTTGCCTGTTGTTGATCGCGCCAGAGAGCTTTTGCGCAACGCCAGTAGCAGGCAGTAAGTTGTGGAGGGCATAAGTTTATTATTTAAATGTATTGCGATGGCGTTGTTGGTAGCCATGGTCTACCTGTTGTTTTGGCCGGTTAGTGTTGACCCGGTTGCTTGGAACGCGCCGCCGAACCCCGGATATCAAGCTGAGTTTGAGGCTAACACACGTCTGGCAGATCTTGAATTGTTTAGCCTGCAGGGCCTGCATGGGCCTGAAGATATTGCATTAGACGAAAGTGGCCGTGTCTATGCATCAACCGGAGAGGGGTATATCGTCAGGCTTGACCCCAAAAGTCGAACCTTGGAGCGATGGGTAAACACTCAGGGTCGTCCTTTGGGAATCGAGTTTGATGCCAACGGCAAGCTAATCGTCGCTGATGCTTATAAGGGTTTGCTGAGTATAGACCCTGCCGGCAATATAAGTGTGCTCAGCGACCAGCTTGAAGGCAGCGCCATTCGTTATGCGGATGATCTGGATATTGCCGACGATGGCATTATTTACTTTTCTGATGCGTCGACTAAATTTGGGGCGCGTGAGTATGGTGGTGCCTTTGAAGCAAGCCTGCTCGATGTGCTGGAACACGGCGGGCACGGGCGCTTGTTGCGTTATGATCCGCTTAAGGGCGAGACTCAGGTCGTTGTTGAAGGTATCAATTTCGCTAACGGGGTGGCAGTGAGCCACGATCAGCGGTCGGTCTTGCTTAATGAGACGGGCAGCTACCGCGTGTTGAAAATATCCATCGTAGCGGAGACTTATGGGAAAAGAGAGATTCTGCTCGATGACTTGCCGGGTTTTCCCGATAACTTGTCGCGAGGGCTTGACGGTCGCTATTGGTTAGGTTTGATTGCTCCTCGTAGTGCGCTCTTGGATAAACTGTCCGATCAACCCTTTTTGCGCAAAATAGTGCAGCGCTTGCCGCCGCAATTTCGGCCTAAAGCGCTTCCTTATGCTCATGTGATTGCGTTAAATGAGCAAGGCGACATAGAGGCAAATTACCAGGCACCTCAGGCCCAGTATAGCCATGTCACGGGTGTGACGGAAACGCGCGACTGGCTATATGTCTCAAACTTAATGGCGACGTCTTTGGGGCGTTTAAAATCTGAGTTTTAAGCAGAAGAGAGTCGGTGCTCGTTTGGCGGGCTAGGGTGTTGAATGCTTGGGCGTATTTAGAGAAAAAGCAGGAGAAAAGCGTGATAAGAATTGTTGTGCTGGTGGCGCTCGTTTTAGTGGCGATCATGCTGGGGCGTTATCTCCGTACCCTCGATGCCGAAGGTATGAAAAAATTCTGGTGGAAGTTTGCATTTGTCTTGTTTATGGCCGCAATTATTTTGTTGACCGTTAGCGGGCGTTTGCACTTTGTTGCGGCGCTGGTGGCGGGAGCCTTA
>JBFJVR010000498.1:0-2202 GCA_041624095.1 Oleiphilaceae bacterium | reverse complement strand
GCCAAATCAAAATAGTTGGTGGAATGCTGACTCCTATACCGCTGAACTCGCGGCGGGCACTTATGAGATCGCTTTCGTTGCTCGCAATTCCGGAACAGCTTCTAGCGGCAACCCCGCTGGTTTTCTAGCTGAAATCCTATGGGGTGGCAATACTAATGTGTCTTCAAGTGCGTGGGATGTGACCACCGATGGCATTAATTATGTTTCGGCCACAGAGTGGCATCAAAACGGAACAGGAGTCTGGGGTAACCACTTGATTGGCGAAATCAGTTCTGACGCCCACTGGCTTTGGACAGCAAATAACTTCAATGGTAATACTGATGGTACTGCAGGTTTTAGAACCACTATCACAGTGGCCGAAGCAGCCGAGCCAAGCGCGCTAGCACTGCTTGGCCTTGGCCTTTTTGGTCTCGGCTTCTTGCGTAAAAAAATGAGCTAAGACCTCACTATAATAAATTTAGATAGTTGCAACTCTTTGCATACAAAGAACTTTGGGGTTACCGTCCGTGCTTACGGTACCCCAAAACTCTACAACCTTTCGTATCTCGACACATCTCCACGAATCTCTGCCATAGAGACTTTCCCCCTCATACTCATCACGCTTACGCGCCACTCACCCGCGTATAGCTCAATATCGTTCCACTAAAAGGCTTCTCAAGGTACTTAAGCTCAGTAGGCTTCGACTGGGTATGCTCGAAGCCGTGTAATTTCATCTTTCGGGTAAAGCGGGCACCTCGCTTTCGCCCTGGGTCAACCACGATCACTTCACTCTGTGGCTTGCAATGCTGCGCAATAAAGTCAGCCAGTAAGTCGACGTGTTCGTCCTCGTAAAGCAAGTCGCTACCGACGACTAGGTCGAACTGGCCCAAGTCGCTAATTTCGTCAGCCCAACCGGTGCGGACAAAAGGAATAGGCTCATCGTCATTCAGCTGGGCATTTTTGTTGAGAAAAGCTTGAACTTCGGGGTGGTAGTCGGTTGCGGTGATATCTTCGTTACGATGGTTCAACAGCAAACTCGTTAAGCCAATTCCACACCCTACTTCGAGAATCCGCTTGTTGCTAACGTCTTTCTCGTTAAGGTGGTGTGCCAACACCAGACTCGAGGGCCAAACAACTCCGAATAAGGACCAGGAAGCCGAAGAAATGCCAAGTTTTTCTGCGATGCCATGCTCATCAAAATACTCTTGATTATTGCGCAGGGTCCGCAAATGAATATCGATTTCACCAAACTCATGGGTTTGATAGCTGACTCTTAGCTTAGACATGGAATTACCTGCTTAGAAAAAACACCCTGTAGTGGGTCACAACAAGGCAAATTCTTTGCCTACTCCACCTTAGCGACTATTGATATGAATAGCGATATAAATGCACGCAGCGATCCAAAAGCCCGGTAATTTCTTTGAATTATGCAGGACGTCTTTGCCACCAAAGCAGCCCCAGATTAGCCAAGAGGCTCAAAGCAAGCACGCCCATAGCCTGACACAGTTTGCTATATGCGGTTTCAGTTAGGGTTCTATGCATCGCAGCATTTTGAGTTTCGAGGTAAAGTATTTCGGCAAGATCACTCGCACTGAAGCGACGTAACTGTTCCACGGAAAGTAGAGGTGAAACATACTCCTGCTGCTGCGACTGCCAAGCTGCATACGCAAGCTCCGCAGCATATAACAGCGACAGCAGCGACAATATGCTTACGCAATAGAGCTGGCCTTTGTTGTGCATCTTTCTTGCCCCCTTACCTACGCGACAACAATTTACCAATCAAGTGCTGGCTGTACGTTTTTGCGCGATGTAAACTGAATTTGTCGATTCACCCATGGTATACGGGTTCGGGAAACGCACAATATGCGTTTCGACCGAGGCAAACGCACTTTCGAGCAAGGCAACAAAACGCTCGTCAGGAAGCTCATCGGACCATAAGCCAAATACACCGCCATCGTGAATTTTCTCTGCCATGGCTTGTAAGTTTTCTTGGGTATAAAAGGTGCTGTTCTGCGGATTAAGCCAGTAACTGGGGGAGTGATCGATATCGAGCAAAATCGCATGCGCTTTTTCCCTCAGTTCAGCACCGTCAAAGTCCGTATCCGGCGCAGTGGCTAATGCAAAAAAATCACCGTGCACCAGAGAACAGCGTGCATCTTGGCAGAGGTCCGTCCCCCAAGGAACAAGGCCTTCGCGATGCCAGCGAATGACGGCCTCCATGTT
>JBFJVR010000497.1:0-2203 GCA_041624095.1 Oleiphilaceae bacterium | reverse complement strand
CCACTAAGCCGTCTCATGGTTTAGCTATGCATGGCGAGCTTAAATATGCACCCGGCTTTTCCCATTTTGAGTATGCCAACCCGGTTGCACCTAAAGGCGGCACACTTAGAATCGGCGTAGTAGGCGATAATTTTGATAGCTTCAACCCCTTCATCATAAAAGGCGTAACCGCAGCAGGCGTGAGCAGCTATTTGTATCAGGGGCTCACCAGCCATGCTGAAGACGAAGCCTTCAGTGAGTATGGTTTAATTGCCGAAACGATCGTCATGCCCGCTGACCGTTCATCCGTAACCTTCAATATCAACCCTAATGCGCGCTTCAGTGATGGCAGCGAAATTACAGCCGAGGATGTAAAGTACAGCTTCGACACACTTACCAAACACGAAAAAGCAGCACCTTTTTATGCGGCCTATTATGGCGACGTAATTAAAGTTGAGGTCAAAGACAAGTACACCGTGCACTTTCAGTTCAAGAACGACCAGAACAAAGAACTGCCACTTATTATCGGTCAGATGCCAGTATTATCTAAAAAATACTGGCAAGCGCATGACTTCGGTTCAGCCTCGCTGGCTATTCCGGTAAGCAATGGCCCTTATAAAATTAAAAGCTTTACACCGGGCCGATCAATTACCTTCGAACGCGACACACAGTACTGGGCGCAAAACCACCCGGTTAACAAGGGTCGCTACAACTTTGATGAGATCATCTTTGAGTATTACAAGGACAACACCATCGCACTAGAAGCATTCAAGGCAGGTGAATACGACTTTCGGCGCGAAACCACCGCACGAAACTGGGTCAATGCCTACGAAGGTGGCAAGTTTGCGAGCGGAGAGTTAATAAAAGAGGAAGTCGCGCATCGGCGCCCTGCCGGCATGCAGGCCTTCGTCATGAATACCAGACGCGATACGTTCAAAGACCCTAGAGTAAGAGAAGCACTTGGCTACGCTTTTGATTTCGAGTGGACAAATCAAAACCTGTTTTACGGCCAGTACCAGCGCAGTCAGAGTTTTTTTACCAATTCTGAATTGGCATCCCACGGTTTGCCCACCGGTGAAGAGCTGAGCGTATTAAACCAATACAAACAAAGTTTGCCAGCCGAGTTGTTCACACAGCCCTTCGCTGTGCCATCTACTTCTGCGCCAAACTCTATCCGCAAGAATCTGCGTACTGCGGTACAGCTGCTAAAGTCCGCTGGCTGGCAAATCGATAATAACGTGTTGACGCATAGCGCGAGCAAGCAGGCAATGGCCTTCGAATTTCTGCTTTATCAAAAGGATTTCGAGCGTGTAGTGCAGCCCTACATTAAGAACCTTGAGAAGCTTGGCATCAAAGCCAGTATACGCGTGGTAGATACCACCCAGTATATAAACCGCTTGCGTGATTTTGACTTTGATATAGTCGTTGGCGGGATCCCGCAATCACGCTCGCCAGGGAACGAACAACGCGAGTACTGGCACTCGGATAAAGCCACCCAGGCGGGTTCGAGAAACCTTGCAGGTATACAAAGCCCGGTTGTAGACGCTCTGATCGAGCAGGTAATCAATGCACCCGACCGTGCTTCGCTTGTGGCTCGAACGCGAGCCTTAGACCGAGTACTGCTGTGGGGCCATTATGTGGTACCCAACTGGTTCAACCCGGTCGATCGCATTGCGTATCACAAAAAACTCGCGCGGCCGGAGATCACTCCGGACAACGGCGTAGATATTGATACCTGGTGGGTTAAATAAAACATGACTGCCTATGTGCTGCGCCGTCTATTGCTGATGATACCGACTTTGTTTGGCATCATGCTGCTCAATTTTATTATTGTGCAGGCGGCACCAGGTGGCCCGGTAGAGCGTATGCTCGCGCAAATTCAGGGGATGGATTCAGACCTGCAGTCCCGTATGGGTGGTGGTTCGGATATGGGTTCGACACCTTCCTCTGGCAACGCAGCGTCGAGCAGCGCCTCGAGCAGCAAATACCGTGGGGCACAAGGACTAGACCCCGAACTCGTCGCCCGTATCGAGAAGCTCTATGGCTTTGACAAGCCCGCCTATGAGCGCTTCTGGATCATGATGAAAAACTACCTTGTATTTGACTTTGGCGAGAGCTTTTTCAGGGATAAGTCTGTAACTGAACTGGTGCTCGAAAAAATGCCCGTCTCTATTTCATTGGGCTTATGGTCAACACTGATTATCTATCTCATTTCTATCCCACT
>JBFJVR010000496.1:0-2218 GCA_041624095.1 Oleiphilaceae bacterium | reverse complement strand
GATAGAGCCGTAACGCACTATATAGACTCATTTTTCGACTAAAGATCTACCGGAACGCTAGAGGCTTTGCCAAGTCAAAATGAGTCATATTATAAGCATGTATATAAAAATGACTGTGCTAGTGTACTTGCCGTATCGAATTGTCCCCCCGGCAAGTACACACTGTCTCTCTTCCAAGAGCTAGCTAAGAATAGGTGTAAGGAAATGACCAAACCGGTATCGCTTAAAGAACGATTGCGCAAAGCAGAAGCACTGTTTCGGAATCAATTGCCGAGTAAAATAGCTGATTTGGAGCAGTTGTGGCATCACCTGCGTTTTGTTCAGTGGTCTCGGCCACCCCTGGAAAAAATGAACCGGATAGCTCATACACTTGCCGGCAGTGCCGCCACTTTGCGCCACAATGAACTAGCGAAACTATTCAAGGATCTGGATCATTCGCTTATGCAAATGGCTGAGACCGGAGCAGCACCCGACAGTGAGGTATGTGGTAATATCGATCAACTTCTTGCTTCCTTGAACGAACTGCTGCCTAGCCTGGCGGCACCCCAAAAACTACTCGAGGGTGCAGAGCTAGAGCAAGCGCAACCCAGCACGCTGAACAGTAAACTGGTTTACCTCGTCGATGATGACCCGATCGTGTTACAGGTTTTGGGCGCTCAGTTAATACAGGCCGGGTATCAGGTCAAGACTTTCATGGCGCTGCCGGATATGTACGCAGAACTACAGGCAGAAACTCCCTCATTAATCATTCTGGATATAGTCTTTCCTCAGGGCCCCTTGGCGGGTGTTGAGGCATTGCAAACCCTGCGTGTTAAAACCGGTTTTCAGATTCCGGTGATTTTTATCTCCGCTCGCAGCGATATTGTTGCCAGATTAAAAGCCCTGCGAGCCGGCGGCAACGCATTCTTTACCAAGCCGGTTGATATCGCAGCTATGCTGGATACCTGCAAAGAGCTGACCGATGCGGGTGAAGAGAAGTATCGGGCGCTAATCGTCGACGATGATCGCGTTTGCGTGTTGGCGCACGAGAACTATCTGCAAACTGCAAATTTTATCGTACATTCGGTGACTGATCCTTTACAGGTGCTCAAAGAGATCAATCAATTCAAGCCTGATGTATTAATTTTAGATCTGAAAATGCCCAACTGTAACGGCTTTGAGGTTGCACAAGTGCTCAGGCAAGAAAAAGACTTCGTGTTTTTACCGATTATCTTCCTTAGTGGAACTGAAGACCCCGATGAACAGGCGCAAATGGATATGCTCGAAAATTGCGAGTTTATGTCGAAACCCGTTGAGCGCGAAGAATTGGTCCAAAGGGCGCTAAGGCAGGCAAGGGAATATCAGTACCTGCATAACAAACTGTTGGAGCTTAAAAGCTCCGAAGCCAGCCCGTTTATCGTGTCAAAGTACGAGTTTTACGGGCGGTTGGACGAGAAACTGTTTAATGCAGGCGCCGCACCCGATTCTCAACCAGGCTACCTGATTTATTTGGCCCTGGATGAACTCGACCTGGTACGCCAATATTCAAATTTGCGAAACCAAGGGAACGTAAATCAGCAATTACTTAAAATTGTTGAAAACGGGCTGAATGTTGACGAGACTGTCGCGGGTCAAGGAGACGGAATTATTCTGGTGCTAAAGTATGGCCCGGCTAAAAAGTTGGAGTCCTATTGCAGCGACTTGCTGAAGCAATTGGCAGCACACAAGCTGGAAAACGTTCAGGGGCCAGTTTCAGCCCGCTCAAGTTTGGGTGTCGTGCCTCTGCACAGAGGTATTGCCGGTGCGCATGATGCAGTGACTAGAGCCGAGAAAATGGCTGCCAAGGCGTATGAGTTGGGCGGCGGTCGTTTTGTTATCGAGCAGTTCGAGTCGGCGGACAAAGCAAGCAGCACTAAACAGCAAAAAGAAGCAGCGGTTGAGCGCGAGCTTGATGAAGGCATGCTGAAAGCGCTTGAAGAAAAACGCTTTAGTTTGAAGTTCCAGCCTATTGTTCATGTTGGCGACCCCGGTTTTGATGCTTTTGAGGTGCTGGTTCGTTTGCGGAGCGAAGAAGGCAAGGAATTTTCCCCAGACCGATTTATTCCCCTGTTAAAAGAACAGAATACGCTTAAGGAGCTGGACCGGTGGGTATATTCGTCGGCGATCAATGCGCTGCTCCGTGACCAGAGTGCAATGCTTAACTCCATGCTTTTTCTCAAGGTCACTAAAGAAACCATCT
>JBFJVR010000495.1:0-2226 GCA_041624095.1 Oleiphilaceae bacterium | reverse complement strand
CAATAATATGCGGTGCAATCACATCACCGTCAATTTCGCCTATATCACTGATACGTACTATAGCTTCACTGTCTTCCTCGGCACGGATGGTACCTTTAACAAAACCGTCAATATGTAATCCGCCCGAAAACTGGAGGTCGCCCTCGATTTGTGTTTTCTTCGAAACCAAAGTGTCAAAATGCGCCGTAGAGCGGCGGTGTTGATTCGGTTTTCGCTTGTTCTTGCCCCACATACACTTCTCCTCAAAATGAGGGCCCATATAGCGCCCTGTTTCGCACTCGATATGGACTCAATTAATTATTCGTTGCAACCAGTTGCTTCCAGTTAAAAGACTGCTCTAAGCGCGACGCTTTTTTACCCTTCGACTGCGCAACAACTTGAAGGCTTTCGGGTTCAAAGTCTTCTGGCAACATAAGTTCACCGGTCAAATCCTGAAAATATCTAAAGCGAAACTTGATGCCTAACTCCTGAACTTCAGAAATATCCCTTAATGGCATAATCAGTTTTTTGTCACCCGCATACCCAATCAGGTTAACGGCAACAATTCCACTCACATAAGCCTTATTGTCGCCAACCTGTGCCAACACGATTTTATATTCGTAATGCAAGGGCAGCTTACCTGGCTTAATTTCGACATTCTGCACCTGCAACCCCCGCGCATTATCGGAGGGTGCCATTATATTCTGGTAGAACGATACGTCTTTTTCCAATTGGGAAACACTCGATTTCAGATCCCGAATTGTCTGCTGTATTTCCTGCTTGGCTCGATCATCAATAGCCCGCCCACTTTCGAGGTTTGCCACCTCCTGCCGCAACTTGGCCTCCTTGGTCTGCAAAGCACTATGCTCTTCGGATAAACGCTCCAAGCGCTCTATAGCACGGTCATGGCGGGCTTGGATCTGCAAGTTACCCAACACATAACCCAACATGGCAAACACCAGCACTCCAGTAACAAACACCAAACGCTGCCGGCGCTTAATGCCCGGCTGGTGTTTCACTAAAATGAGCTTACCTTCTGCTTCTCGATTTGCCATACCGCTATCTCTTCTTTATGGCATCAAGGGAACTTGAAGCAAGCCGGCTGCCTCATCGAGCCCAAACATCAGGTTCATATTTTGCACTGCTTGGCCCGATGCGCCTTTCACCAGGTTATCGATAACAGAAACCACAATGAGGGTATTGCTTTCGGGCTGGCGATGCAGCGCTATGCGACAATAGTTTGAACCCTTAACGCTGCGGGTGTCTGGCAAGGAACCCAACGGCATCACATCGACAAAAGGCTCGTCTCGAAAACGCGCTTCGTACAAGGTTTGAATATCTTCGAGAGGAGTGGATGGATCCAGCAACTCGGCATACAAGGTCGCTTCGATTCCCCTGATCATTGGTACCAGATGCGGCACGAATGTGATCGACACGCTTTTCTGCGCCATGAGCGACAAGCCTTGTGTGATTTCCGGGCTGTGGCGATGACCCGACACACCATAGGCTTTAAAGCTATCGGCACATTCGGGTAACAAGGCACCAATATTGGCCGCTCGACCTGCCCCGCTAACACCTGATTTCGCATCCGCTATCAGCCGCGAGGTATCTACAAGACCTTGCTCCAAGACGGGCAACAACCCCAACTGAATGGCGGTAGGATAGCACCCCGGACACGCGATCAAATCCGCACTGGTGATGCGTTCCCGATTGACCTCAGGCAAACCGTATACTGCAGACTCAATTAATTCCGGGCAGGCATGTGTGCGTTGATACCAGAGTTCCCATACCTCACGGTCTTGAAGACGAAAATCGGCAGACAGGTCAATGATCTTTACACCTTTGCCGGCGAATTCAGCCATCATGCTTTGCGCAACGCCGTGAGGTGTCGCAAAAAATACAACGTCGCAGTCAGTTAAGGCTGACGCCTCCGGCTCCGAAAAACAGATATCGGTGTAGGATCTCAAGTTAGGAAACATTTCGGCAACAGCCATACCGTTTTCGCTACGCGAGGTCACCACCGCGAGATCCACATGGGGATGCTGTACTAATATGCGCAATAATTCCGAGCCGGTGTAACCGGTCGCACCCACAATACCTGCTTTAATCACACACTACCTCTTCTACCGAAACCTAAGACAAAATCTAAAGCGGTGCATTGTAGCACGCAAAATTCTGCTAGTCCTTTTGAAACCCCTTATAAGAGGCTAGAATAGGGCCAGCTTAAGCACCCTATTCCTAACCTTT
>JBFJVR010000494.1:0-2230 GCA_041624095.1 Oleiphilaceae bacterium | reverse complement strand
CGCATGCCTTTAAACGCTGGCATGGCTGTTCACCCAGCCAGTTTCGCGGCAGTTCCTAATCAGCCGGGCCTAAGGCTCTATTTGGGGGGCATCCAGCCCAAGAATGGCATCGTAGATGATTTTGGGGAGCTCATGCTTGGTATTGGCGCTGTAATCGTAGTACACAATCAAGCCTTCACCTTCAGCGGCAATACGACCACTCTGATGACTTTGCACTAAATAGCGCATGGTGAACCGGTCGCGGCCCAGCTGTGACACTCTGGTTGCCACCGTGACCGTATCAGGGTAGCTAAGAGGCGCCTTGAACCGACACTGGGTCGATGCCAGTATCGGGCCAATCGCATGCTCTGCCTTGTATTGATTGACCCCCACCTGTTCGAAGTAGGCAATACGCGCACTTTCGAAATAACGAAAATACACCACATTGTTAACATGCTGGAAAGCATCCATTTCTCCCCAGACCACGGGGAGTTGTATTTTTATCGGACACGCTTGAAACTCTTCTGACATAGTCGCCCTAAGTGATCGGATATACGTTTATGCTTGAGCGTCGATGACTTTATCGACGGCTTGAGCAAGTGTTTCGAGTACGATCGGTTTAGCCACAAAGCCATTCATACCCGACTGTAAACACAGCTCTCGGTCTTCGTCGAAAGCATTCGCAGTAACAGCAATAATTGGCCTGCTATACCCCAATTTTCGGATTGCCTGACTGGCTTCATGGCCGTTCATTTTGGGCATGCGTACGTCCATAAAGATCAGATCAAAATCAGGGTCAAACCCTATACGTGCTACGGCCTCTTCGCCGTCCTGCGCGAAGCGAACGTCTCGCGCACCGAGCTCGGTGAGCAGAGCCTTAAGCACGAGGCAATTCATCGGTACGTCGTCTACCACCAGTATCCTCATGCCCGCCAAAACAGAAGAGTTAATAACCTTACTGGCGGCTGAGTCAGGCGCTTCTTGCTGTATATAGTCCAAACGTTTAACCGGCAGATGCACGGTAATTGTTGTACCCACTCCGAGTTCACTTTCAAGCTCGATACTGCCGCCCATCGCCTGCACAATACCTTGCGTGATAACCAAACCCAAGCCGCTGCTATCTGCTTTTTGGCTGCCTTTGTCGCCAACCTGAACAAAGGCCGAAAATAGCTTGCGCTGATCTTCAGGCGAGATACCTTCGCCGGTATCCGTCACTCGGATACACAGGTGCCCCTCGTGATCAAATTCCAAACCTAATGTAATCGAGCCTGTTTCGGTATGCTTGGCGGAGTTTGAAAGCAGGTTCATCACAATCTGTGCGATCCTGTCTTCGTCGGCCTCGACTCCGGTCTTTTGCTCGTGACCTTCAACGACCAGCGTCACACCTTCGGCAACTCGCGGCTGCATCATACGCTGTAAGTATGCGAATTGTGCCGCTATATCGTAGTGCGTGGGGTTCAGGCGAATTCCCTGCACGTCTAGCTTACTCAGGTCGAGCACATCGTTAATGATGGTCAGCAAGAGCTTACCTGCCGATGAAATATCCGCGACCCTTTGTTTCGCTGAATCGGGCAAGGTGTCGCGGTCCAGCAGTTCCGCATTCCCTAATACAGCATTAAGCGGAGTACGCAACTCATGACTCATAGTAGCGAGAAACATCGCCTTGCTTTTGGAGGAAGCTTCAGCAGCATCGCGCGCGTCTTCGAGCTTGCGCTCGGTTTTCTTATGTCGCCGGACTTCGTCCGCCAGCTGCACTAAACGGTAGGTTGCCAGGGACTCCATACCGTAAGTACACAGGGTAACGACCAGTAATACCGACATAATGACAATAAAGCGAATGGCATCGCGGCTTTCGGGCTTCGAAATTGGTTCCGGCAACCAGCCCTGATGCAAAGCATAAAAATTGAAGCTCATGGCAGCCACCACCAGCACTGAAACTGCAAGCGCCGGCCTTTTCCCCAGCAACATAGCGGTAAACACCGGTGCCACCAGCCAGACGAAGGTGTTGCCACCATGAACCGACATGTTGTTGTAGTCCATAAACTGTGACAAACAAACCAGCAGCGCAATACTGTACCAGGCGGATTTTTTGAGGCTGCAGGTGTAGCGTAAAACGGGAATCGTCAACAATTGGCCCAGCATCAGTAACAGCGTGATACCGCGTTTAGCCGGCCAACTTTGCTCCACTGCAACCACCATGCTCATTCCGACTATGGATAAGACACTGAGCACCAGTACAAAAAATAACAGG
>JBFJVR010000493.1:0-2232 GCA_041624095.1 Oleiphilaceae bacterium | reverse complement strand
TCACCTATTGGCCAGAACATGTTTACCCTCACCTTTGCGGTAAAAGACACAGGTAGAGGCATCGAGAACAATAAAATTGCCTGGCTTTTCGAGCCCTTCACCCAAGGGGACCAATCAACAACCCGTAAATATGAGGGTAGCGGCCTTGGTCTTTCCATCGTCGCAAACCTGTGCAAGTTAATGAACGGAAAGCTTGATGTTGAAAGCGAGCAAGACGTGGGCTCGACCTTTACTGTCAGCATTGACCTGATGCAAGGGCAAGATCAAGAAAGCGAAACCAGCAAAAGCTTCGACGCGCAACTTAGCCCCCAGCAACTCGCCGAAGCGCGACCAGGGCTCGGCTTCGCGCCGGACGAGTCTGAAAAGCCAGCCGACATAGCCATCGCCGGTGTAAAGCCGGCGCTAAAGCATGTGCTCATTGCCGACGATGTGGAGATGAATCAGGTCGTTTTGGAAACCATGCTGCAAGGGTACCCTGTGGTCTGCCATAAAGTCGCCAATGGCCAAGAAGCCGTCGACTTTATGCGCGAGCAAAGCGTCACCATCGATCTCATCTTTATGGACATACAGATGCCGGAAATGGATGGTTATGATGCAACACGAATAATTCGCAAGGAATTCGGAGCAACGCTACCCATCATTGCAGTCAGTGCTAACGTACTACAAAGCCATATTGAGCTGGCCGAGGAAGTGGGCATGAATGACTTCCTAGCTAAACCTCTGGAGCATGAACAGCTCAGAAAGATCGTTGAAAAGCACGTGTTTTGCGACAAGCCAAAAACATAGCAACGGCCTCTCAAAGCGTTTAAGTGCTGCCTGGCTAGCGTGCATAAGCCTTTGTAGCAACGCCGTTGCAACCATCACATTTTTGCAATCACCCGTGTCGGAAGGTGTCTTAACAGCGGGCCAACAACACCCCAGGGGAACCGTGGCACGCATGCCCGTTTAACCTTTTTCTCGATTAGATCGGCGAACATCTTTGCTCCCGCTTCGACATCAATAACAAAGGGCCGTGATTTCAGGTCGCGATTAATCGCCGTATCAATATAACCCGGGTGCAACACACTCACATCAATCGCTTCGTTATAGGTTTCAGCCCTTAGGCCCTCCATGAATGTCGACAAAGCTGCCTTTGAAGCTGAATATGCTGCGTTTCTTGGCATTCCCCTATATGCTGCGACAGATGAGGTTCCCACTAGATGCCCATAACCCTGCTTGCGAAACAACTCGAGCGCCGCCGACAAGGTAGCGATCGCGCCGTTGACGTTGGTATTGATAACATCAAGGTGGAGCTCAAGGGGGGACTTACCCACCACACCGGCTTTGGCGATGCCTGCGTTAGCTATCACTATATCGACCTTACCCAGCGCCTCGGCCAAAAATGTCATGGCCGGTGCCACCGCCTCATAATCGGTTACATCCAGCACTCTCGTCACCACATTACAGTTAGCGTGGCGCGACTCGATGTTGCCCTTAAGCTCTTCAAGCAACTCGGCACGCCGGGCAGTTAAACCAAGGTCGTAGCCTCGCCCTGCCATTTCCCAAGCGAGCGCCTTGCCAATGCCATCGCTGGCACCGGTAATAACAATAGATTTGCGACTCATACTGGGCTGCCTCCAATTAAAAACTCAGGTAAAAAGGCATCATACGGGCTGGGCGCAAGCCACACAAATTAGCGTACTTTATATGCCTTAGCCTGCATAACTTGCCGATGACAAAAACCAAGCGACTTGTCGCGAATGGACATGGACTTATCGAATCAAACCTGAATATAATCGAGACGCGCTGTCTATAAGTAGCAGTTGCCACCGTCCATAGAGCAGCACCTGAATTGACTGAATAATAATATCACTGCGCACCGGGATGGACATTTGAAGTCGCCGACATGTTTCTGACCCTAGCTTGACCACTTTTTAGCAAGCTGAATGCTGAGCAGAGCGACTTGCCTGCCCCTAAACAACATAGCCAATAGCTCATAGGTAACACGATGACAAAAGCCCAGAGCCCTACCCGCCATTACAGAACCTGCAACCTTTGCGAAGCCATGTGTGGCGTCGCCATAGAGGTTGAAGACGAGCAGATTATTTCGATCAAAGGCGACCAAAGTGACCCATTTAGTAAAGGTCACATCTGCCCAAAAGCGCTCGCATTAAAAGACTTCCACGAAGACCCTGACAGGCTACGCGCACCACAAATGAAAACCGACAAGGGCTGGCAGGAAATTTCATGGTC
>JBFJVR010000492.1:0-2256 GCA_041624095.1 Oleiphilaceae bacterium | reverse complement strand
TAAGACTCGACGACCTGTTTCAGGCGCGCCAGGTCTCGCACGAACTGGCGCGGGAGCTGCCCGGCATCTACCGGGTGCTCAACTGGACCGATTACCACCGAAATTTTTTTGCGGCCCTGAAGATGGAAAAGCGCATGATGTGGCTGCTGCTGTTCTTCATCGTCGTCATTGCCGCGTTCAACATCGTCGCGACGCTGGTGATGGCGGTGATCGACAAACAGAGCGACATCGCGATCCTGAAGACCCTCGGCGCCACACCGGCGCAGATCCGCAACATATTCGTCGTCCAGGGGTCGGTGATCGGCCTGGTCGGCACGCTGCTAGGTGTCTTGCTCGGGGTGCTCGGCAGCTATTTTGTGGCCGATATTATTGCTGTTCTCGAGGGCTTGTTGGGGCGACAGTTTCTCAGTATTGATATTTACCCCATCGATTATATTCCCTCCGATCTGCGTAGTTCGGATGTCATGCTGGTGGCTTTAGTCGCGTTGGCACTCAACTTTTTTGCCGCGTTGTATCCAGCCTGGCGGGCTGCTCGATTACAACCGGCTCAGGTGTTACGTTACGAATAAGCGCTTATGAAAAGGTATCTTCGCCTTGTGACTTTTTATAGGGGTAAGATTTATAAAAAGCGTTGTAGGCGTTTTTGTTTTCTTTCTTCCCAGCTTTTTATCACTTTCCAGCGCCATAAAATTCGCACAGTTAAATAACCTGTGCCGCCAATAATGAGGCCGCAGGTAACACCGGCGAGGAGCAAAGGTAGATAAATATTGTCGAAATTGTCGCTGAGCCATTGCCAGTTTAGCTGAGTAGCGCTGGCGATTGCATCATGGCCAATCATCCATTGCCCTAGCTTATGCAGGCCAAGAATCATCGGCGGAATGGTCAATGGGTTGCTTATCCAGATTAATACTACAGCTATTGGCAAGTTACAGCGAAACACCAACGCTAGTGTGGTGACTACAAAGGTTTGCCCGGGGACGGGTAAAAAAGCACAGAATAAACCGATGAAAAAAGCGGTAGAAACTGAGTGGCGATTTAAATGCAGTAGATGGGGGTCGTTCAGAATCGGACCAAACCAGCGTGCGACGAGCGAGTTGGGCTTAGGGTTCAACTTGACGGGTATCAGCCGGCGGAACAGTTTTCTGGGCATTACACTGGATTGAGGGACTCGGTTAAAAAGCGTTGGCATTATGCCGATTTTTTTTGGCTCAAACCATAAGGTTGGGGTTTATTTGTGCACTCGGTTGTGCTCTGTACAAGCGTGCAATCCAGTGAGCTATTGGATAAAAGAATGGATGATTGTCAGACGATCATGATTGATTGTTAGCTTGTTTATTGATATAAAGTCATTCTTGTCAGACAACAGTGGCTCGTTGACCGGGGATATAAACGATTGAACAGCACTATAGTTCCCTCCAGTGCCTCTACAGCCGTCGATACATTATTTCATCGTCTGCGTGGCGATATTATTTGTGGGCAAATAGCGGCGGGTAGCAAGATCAATGAGGCAGAACTGAGTCGCCAATATAAAGTTGGGCGCAGCACCGTTCGTGAGGCTCTGGCTCGTTTGGTCTCCGCCTGTTTGGTGTCGCGCAAGGCCAATGCGGGTGCTCGAGTTATTGAGCTCAGCGTGCACGGACTACTTGAGATCTACCATGTGCGTGAAGCGCTGGAAGGCATGGCTTGCCGTCTGGCTGCGCAGAAGATGAGCGAGTCTGAAATTACTGAGTTACAGCAGCTACTCGAAGAGCATATGCAAAATAGTGAGCTGCAGGAGGGTAGGGCTTATTACCAGAAAGAGGGTGATTTAGATTTTCACTATCGTCTGGTCAAGGGCAGCGCTAATAGTGAGTTAATTCGCCTGCTCTGTGATGAGCTTTATGCCAAGGTGAGAATGTACCGCTACCAGTTCGGCATGCTCAGCCCTCGGGCTAGTGATGCCTTTTCAGAGCACAGGCTCATTGTCCAGGCCATTGCAGACCGCGATGGTGAAATGGCTGAGATGCTGATGCGCAGGCACATACGCGCATCGCGAATTAATGTTGAACGGCAGATGGGCGATGCTCTCGATTTGCCGCTTCAACCTACTTAGTCAAATTCCCAGTGCAAAGTACTCGGTAACTAAACACGAAAGTAACTAAACCCTTAACAAGTACCATTATAAGACAACGTACGACAATGAGAGGTGATACATGACGACATCATTAACCCCCGGCGCTCGCTTTCGCAAAGCGCTGGTCGACAACAAACCCCTAC
>JBFJVR010000491.1:0-2257 GCA_041624095.1 Oleiphilaceae bacterium | reverse complement strand
GCCAAATGGCCACCATGATGAAGGCTGGCGTTCCCCTCGTTCAGTCTTTTGACATCGTTGCGGACGGATTAGAAAACCCTACGCTTAGAGACTTGGTACTCGATATCAAAAATGACGTCTCTGCGGGTAATAACTTCGCGGGAGCCCTGCGAAAGCACCCCAAATATTTCGACGACCTGTTTTGTAACCTGGTTGACTCTGGCGAAAAATCAGGTGCTTTGGAAACCATGCTCGACCGTGTCGCGATGTACATGGAGAAAACCGAGACCTTAAAGAAAAAAGTCAAAAAAGCCATGAGTTATCCCATTGCCGTGGTAGTCGTGGCATTTATCGTTACTGTCATTTTGCTGATTAAAGTAGTTCCCCAGTTTCAGGAAATGTTTAGTAACTTCGGCGCCGACTTGCCAGTTTTCACGCAATTTGTGGTTGGAATTTCAGAATGGATGCAGGAATGGTGGTTTATTTTAATCTTTGCAATCGCCGCGCTGGTGGTCATTTTCAAAGAGGTGAAACAGCGCTCAGAAGCATTCCGGGATGGCTTGGATCGGTTTATGCTGAAGGTCCCTATAGTGGGTGACATTATAGAAAAGTCCTCTGTTGCCCGATTTGCTCGCGTACTGTCCACCACCTTCGCGGCTGGTGTTCCCTTGGTAGATGCTCTGGACTCGGTTGCTGGTGCGACCGGCAACGTGGTTTACCGAAATGCGGTATTAAAAATCAGGGACGAAGTATCATCTGGTACCCAATTGCAGTTCTCCATGAAAGGAACCGGCGTATTCCCCTCTATGGCGGTGCAAATGGTGTCGATAGGTGAAGAGTCGGGTGCACTAGACTCCATGTTGGACAAAGTCGCGTCCTATTTTGAAGAAGAAGTGGATAACTTGGTGGACAACCTGACAACCCTGATGGAGCCAATGATCATGGCGGTTTTGGGGGTATTGGTTGGCGGCCTGATCGTGGCGATGTACCTGCCTATATTTCAAATGGGTCAGGTGGTTTAAAGCCACTCGCACGCAACTCTATTCGAGGCTGGCGAATCGCCAGCTTTTTTCATTCCACTCTAAATTTTGTTTCCTATCATGATAAACCCTTTTCAAACTCTCATAGATAACCCTGCCCTGCTCTTCACCAGCGTATTTATCCTTGGCTTGCTGGTCGGCAGCTTCTTAAATGTGGTAATTCTCAGGCTTCCAAAGATGCTGCAGCAAGATTGGAAGCAGCAGTGCACTGTGCTTTTACAACAAGGTGCTGAAGGCAGCAATGAGCAGACTACTGGTGAGAGCGAAGCTGAAGAGCCGCTAATTACGCTCTCTTCGCCCAATTCGACCTGCCCTCAATGTGGCCATGGCATCAAACCCTGGGAAAACATCCCGGTTATCAGCTATTTGTTTTTACGTGGCAAATGCAGCCAGTGTAAAACACATATTTCGATACGTTACCCTTTGGTGGAACTAGCAACCGCCATCATTTCTGTTGTAACCATTCAGCACTTTGGCTTCAACTACACCGGAGGCATGGCGCTGATTCTGGCATGGGTATTAATCGCACTTACGATGATTGATGCGGACACCCAGTTACTGCCAGACAATCTCACCTTGCCCCTTCTTTGGCTAGGCTTAATTGCCAACTATTTCGGCTTGTTTACCAACCTCGGGTCAGCGCTGTGGGGAGCTGTTTTTGGTTATCTCAGCTTATGGTCAGTGTATCAAGCCTTCAAAATACTTACGGGCAAAGAAGGCATGGGTTACGGCGACTTTAAACTGCTAGGAGCCTTAGGCGCGTGGATGGGATGGCAGTACCTGCCGATCATCATACTGCTCTCTTCTGTTGTTGGTGCAGCGATTGGCATCGGTATGATCCTCATTCGCGGTAAAGACAAGAATATCCCCATGCCCTTCGGTCCTTATCTGGCGATTGCCGGTTGGATAGCGCTGCTCTACGGCAGTGAGCTGTATGGCTTACTGTTTGGCACACCCTTGTAGTAATTACTATGTTTATATTAGGGCTTACGGGCGGAGTTGGCAGTGGTAAAACGGCTGCATCAAACTTTTTTGAAGACAAGGGCATTGTCGTCGTCGATGCGGACGTCGTTGCCCGAGAAGTAGTCGAGCCCGGTACTGATGGCTTGCGACAAATCATCGATCACTTTGGCAGCGAAATTATATTGCCCGACGGCAGTCTTGATCGGGCAAGCTTAAGAACGCTTATCTTTAACCATCCAGCATCGAAACAAAAACTGGAATCCATTCTGCACCCG
>JBFJVR010000490.1:0-2277 GCA_041624095.1 Oleiphilaceae bacterium | reverse complement strand
GGAAACTTTGTACGTATCGCAGTTGCAGCGAAAGAAGGCGACATTTTCAATAAAGCTTATATGGAGACGCTTAGCGAAATCACCGATGAGGTGTTCTACTTGTCTGGTGTTGATCGTTCTGGTCTTAAATCACTGTGGACGCCAAACGTACGCTGGGTCGAAGTTACTGAGGATGGCTTCCAAGGTGGGCCGGTTATACCCGATGGCTATGACGGTTCTGATAAATCACTCGAGAAACTGCGCCAAAACTTGTTGAAGTCGGGTCAGGTTGGGCGGCTGGTTGCAGACAACTTCAAGTCGGCAATTGTTTATGCTCCGCTATTTGAGATCAACCCTGAAACCAAAGAGCCGCTCGACTATAAGGCGTTTTCTCAGGAGTTAGAGGCTAAGATCAGGGACAAGTTCGAAGCAAAGAACCCTAACATCAGTGTCCATATTATCGGTTTTGCGAAAAAAGTGGGTGACCTGATAGAAGGGATTGGCGCCATTGCCATGTTTGCCTTGATTACGATGGGTTTGACTCTGACCTTTCTATTTATTTACTCGCGCTGTTTCATTGGCACTTTAGTTCCTATTTTGACCTCCATTGTGGCGGTTGTTTGGCAGCTGGGTATTCTGAAGTTACTGGGTTATGGCGTTGACCCCTACTCAGTCTTGGTACCCTTTTTGGTGTTTGCGATTGGTATCAGTCATGGGGTGCAGATAGTCAATCAGATTGGCGTCCAACAGGCCGCAGGTTTCAATTCATTGATGAGTGCAAGGTTGGCATTTCGCAATTTGGCTCGCCCGGGTATTTTGGCCTTGGTCAGTGACGCGATCGGCTTCCTGACTCTATTGTTTATCGAAATCGACGTCATTAAGGACCTTGCTGTGGCAGCCGGTGTTGGTGTCGCCGTTATCATCGTAACTAATCTGGTGCTTCACCCTGTGATTATGTCTTACTTTGGTTTAAGTAAAGGCGGATTGAAGCATGCGAAACTGGTTGAAACAGAAGGCCATAAAAAATGGCGTATTCTGTCGTTTATGGCGCATCCAAGTGTTGCACCCATATCGGTATTGATTGCCATATTAGGGTGTGGCATTGGCTTGTATTATCAGAAGGATCTGAAAATAGGTGATTTGGACAAAGGCGCTCCAGAGTTGCGTCCGGATTCGCGCTATAACCTCGATAATGATTTCGTTATCAGTAACTACAGTACCAGTGCCGATATTCTAGTGGTCATTGTCAAAACGCCTACCGAGGGTTGCGCAACTTACGAAGTAATGGAAGTGATGGATCGTATGCAGTGGCGTCTTGAAAATACGCCCGGAGTAGAGTCCACGGCTTCGTTGGTAACGGTTTCCAAACTGGTGACCAAGGCGCTTAACGAAGGTAGCTTGAAGTGGTTCGAATTGTCACGTAACGAGTCGATCATTAATTCGTCTATTCAGCGTGCGCCATCTGGTCTTGTTAATACAGACTGCAGTATGACGCCGATGATCGTGTATCTCACCGATCACGAGGCAGAAACTTTGGATCGGGTCGTGGATACGATGGAGCAGCTCATTGCTGAGTACCCAAGCGAAAACTACCAGTTTCTCTTAGGCGCGGGTAATGCCGGTGTTGAAGCCGCGACCAACCAGGTCATTTCGAAAGCTAAGAATGTAATGTTGATTTCGGTATATTCGGTGGTAAGCATACTCTGTTTGATTACCTTCCGTTCTTTAGCCGCGGTGATTTGTATTGTCACTCCGCTTGCCTTGACGTCGGTATTGTGTGAGGCCTTAATGGCCCAGCTAGGTATTGGTATTAAGGTCGCGACCTTGCCGGTTATCGCCTTGGGGGTGGGTATTGGTGTCGATTATGGGATTTATATCTATAGTCAGCTGGAGGCTAAGCTGAAGCAGGGCTTGCCCTTGCAAGAGGCTTATTTCGAAACCTTACGTACAACAGGTAAGGCAGTGAGCTTTACCGGAGTAACCTTGGGCATTGGTGTGTGTACCTGGATTTTCTCGCCAATTAAATTCCAAGCAGATATGGGTATATTGCTGTTCTTCATGTTTATTTGGAATATGGTGGGTGCGCTGTGGCTCCTGCCCGCGATGGCGCGTTTTTTAGTGCGACCAAAAGTCGCACCACAGGCTCCTGCCACCTTGGTAACGGAAAAATAGCTTAAGTTAAATAGGTAGGTAAAGCACACTACCTTTCGAGTACTATGGCCCCAGCTTAGCTGGGGCCATTTTTTTAGGGCTACTGTCCGGCTATTAGAGCGGAAATCACGTTTAGCCAACGCTATT
>JBFJVR010000489.1:0-2307 GCA_041624095.1 Oleiphilaceae bacterium | reverse complement strand
TTGGATGTGGATGAAGTTGTCGCTGAGCATCGCACACACGGCGCTCTTCTGGAAAAGGCGTTTCCGGAACCTGAGTGTGTGCTTAACACAAGAAAGCCTAAAATTCGCGTAGGGTATGTCTCTCCCGACTTTAGGGAACACTCTGTTAGTTACTTTATTCGCCCCATTTTGCAGCACCATCAGCGACAGGATTTTGAGTTTTATTGCTATTCTGATACGCAAAAGCCGGATAATACAACGAAACGCCTGCGGTCTTTGGATCTCAATTGGCGAGACACCGTTGCTTTTAGCGATGATGAACTTGCACAGCAGATACGAGAGGATCAGATTGATATTCTGGTTGATCTGGCCGCCCATACGGGCAATGTCTGTAGGTTAAGTGTGTTTGCCCGAAAAGTAGCGCCTGTGCAGGTGACGTATCTGGGATACCCTAATACGACGGGTTTGAAACGTATGGACTATCGCATAGTGGATGAATATACCGATCCGACCGGAGACAGCGAAGCGCAGTGCACGGAAGCGCTGATTCGGATGAATTCATCTTTTCTATGTTTTATGCCCGATGACCAGACCCCAGACGTAAGTTGTTTACCCGCAACGCAGCAACAGCATGTCACTTTCGGTGCCTTCAACGCGATACTGAAAGTGACCGATGAGGTCTTGGCATTGTGGGCGCGAATACTCGACGGTGTGCCAAACTCCAAGCTGTTTGTGAAAACCGAAGTTTTTGCTGACGCCTTACATGCGGAGCGTTTTATCGCTCGCTGTGAAGCTTTGGGGGTTGCGAAGGAACGGCTGATTCTGAAGGGCCGAACGCCTGACCGAGCATCGCATCTGCAGGAATACCACAATGTCGATATCCATTTGGATACCTTGCCATATAACGGTACCACCACGACTATCGAGGCGGCGTGGATGGGGGTCCCGACAGTTGCTCTGGCAGGGCGCTCACATCGTGCGCGTGTCGGCGTAAGCATCCTTTCAAGCTTGGGTTTGGAGCATTTTATCGCTGGCTCGCCCGACGAGTATGTCGCCATTGCGATAGCGCAGGCCCAATCTCTGGAGAGTCTGGTTGAATTGCGAGCGGAACTGCGTTCACGAATTGAAAACAGCCCTCTGATGGACTACAGCGGCTTTGTTTCTCAGTTAGAGGCGTTTTACGAAGGTGCTGTAGACAGGCTGCATGCGGAGCACTAACAGCCCTGTCAGCGAAAGTGTTTAGGCGCTCAGTTTTTTGTTCAGGGAGTCGGGGTGGTTTAGCCCCACGAGCCCGGCCAACATATATTCACTGATGATATTTACGTATGTCTCCTGGTCGTCGGCATGCTGATAGCAAATGTCGCCATTCCATATCATGCTGATGGCACCGTCAAATGTTGCCTCAAGCCCCATCATCAAGTGTTCTACAGGTTTGTTCGGGAACAAGCCTTTATTAATACCAGACTGCAAGATAGCGCCGACGAAGGTATCAAACTCCGCATCCAGTGATTCAAACTGGAGTTTCAGTTCGTCATTGAGTCTTTCACGGTAGTCGACCCGTTTGCAGTAAAAAGAAACGCGTGCTTCAGCGGGGTGATTGATGAACATGCTGAAGGCAATGCGGATGATTTCCTTAAGGCTATCTATGACTTCCAGTTGCTCGCTTGCCGGTCTAAACGCTGCGAGTATGCGTTGTGTGAATTCCAGGGTGATGTGTGCGTATATTTCTTCTTTGCAGGTAAAGTGCTTGTAAACCGTACCTTTACCAATATCTGCCTTTTTTGCAATTTGCTCTACTGTTACCTGTTCCCAGTGTGGCCCCTGAAACAGACTGAGCGCGGCTTGCAGAATTTCCTGTTCGCGTCGAGCGAATTCGCGCTGTTTGCGGCTCATCGACTCAGTGACTGGCGAAGGCATAGTTTTCTCCGTTTAATAGGTGTGGTCATTATATGACCAGAAGTCGCGAAATTTTATCGGGTATCCCTGTTTAAATCTACCTATTTTCCGGTGTTGTATTAGAATTGCGGGCGGCGAACAACTGAGCCGTTAAACTAGACCACCTTTCAGGATTTTAAGCAGCAAGTTATGAATACCACCTCACTACAACAGCGCTTTTTAGCGATCAGAAGTCACAAGGGGTTCGAACTTTTTGTGGTTGCGATCATCATATTTTCTGCCCTTATTATTGGTGCTAGGACCTACCCGATTCCGGATCAATTGCTGACGCTCATTTCTTGGCTTGATTGGATGATCACCGCAATCTTCCTGGTTGAAATTATCATTCGCTTCCTCGGAGAGGAGCATAAATCACAGTTTTTTAAAAACGGC
>JBFJVR010000488.1:0-2362 GCA_041624095.1 Oleiphilaceae bacterium | reverse complement strand
TCGCCCTGCTCCTGGTCCTGCTCTTCGCCGCCCCTTCGATCGCCGGTGTCCTTGAAGGCACCGACTGGGATTCCCTCACCCTGACCACCCGAACCAAGATCAAGGGGGCCGGCTCCCTCCTGAGCAAGGATTCCCACCTGGTGCAGTTTGCCCAGGACGGCTCTTTCTCCCTGACCAACCAGGCCACCGCCAACGGTTTCAGCGGCACCTTCAGCGAAGACAGCAGAGGCCTGGTGACCTGCAACCCCGACCTGGCGGAACTGGAAGCGTACCTGGTGGCTGAATTGGTCAGAACCCTGCGCAGGCAGTACCCGGATTCGAGATTGAGCACTTTGATTATCAGTGCGTCCATCAGTCAGGTAGATTATGAGGAAATTGAACAGCTAGGGGTCAATGTGTTTCTTAGCAAGCCTGTTGAGGGTTTTATTCTGCGTCGCGCGGTGCATTTTGCGCGCGAAAAACCCGATGCGTTTTGGACTTACTCCTTGCTTAGCACCGCCGCTGTCGCCTTTGAACACGATGCCAGTTTTAGTCAGCGGGTGCTGGTTGTAGAGGATATCGCCAGTAATCGCATGGTGGCGCAAGCCATGTTGCAACCCTTTGGTGTAGAAGTAGTGTTTGCCGAAAATGGGCAAGAGGCGTTTGAGCGGTATCAGGAAGACGAGTTTGGTTTGGTTTTGATGGATATTCGTATGCCGGTAGTTGACGGTTATCGCGCGACAGAAATGATTCGTGCGCATGAGCACCAGAATCGAATGGGGCGCACACCGATCGTCGCCCTCACGGCTGATATCACCAAAGAAACGGCGGAACTTGTTTCAAAGGCAGGGATGGACGACATGCTAAGCAAGCCAATCGAACTGTCTGATCTGGAGAAAGTGCTGTCTCGCTATCTTAAAAAGGACCAGCTTGGCTGAGGAGTTTCTAACTAGCGGAACTTCGTCATGCTTTTGATTGGTGGAATGAGGCAAAATGTGGCAAGTAAATCCTGTTGAAGAACTGATAATTTAGTTGTGGTCTCTGTAGTACGGGTTTCAAGGAAAGATTATCTGCACAGCTACATTAACGTTGTGACCATCACAATCAGCAGGAGGCACCATGCTATTCGCTACCAACCGTATTCCCAAAGAATCTACCCGAACCAGAATAAACCGTCGTATTCGCTTTCCCTTACAAGACACCACTGTTAGCCAGAATATGTTCTTTTGTGAACGACTGGACGCGCATGACTATGTCGAGATTGGCAGTAAGGTGTTTTTTGAACGTTTGAAACACCTTCCTGGTAAGACGCAGGTCTTGTTTTATGTGCATGGTTTCAATAACACCGACGAAGCCGAAGTGTTTCCTAGTGCCTTGAAGTTGCAAACATTGTTTGACTCGGTTGGCGGGCCGGGATTGGTCTTGGTTGTGCCGCTGATATGGCCATGCGACAACGATTCAATCGCCGCTTTCATTGATGATTATTGGGATGATCAGCGGGCCGCTGATGCCAGTGGAATCGCATTTGCGCGGATGCTGGGTAAGTTTGATGATTGGCGAGCCGAGGAGGCAAGTAAGCCGGACCCATGTGTAAGGCGGATCAACATTCTGGCCCACTCCATGGGCAACCGTGTGATGCGCAATGCCTTATTGAATTGGGTGCGCAACGATAGTGCAGGCCAGATGCCCCAGTTGTTTCGTAACATTTTTATGGTTGCGGCAGATGTAGTGAACCATACGCTCGAAGACGGACGTGCAGGGCAGTACATTCCTCTAGCCGGGCGCAATGTAGTGGTGTACTACGCAAATGATGATCTTGCGATGCCGGCGAGCAAGTTGGCGAACTTAAAAAATCGTACCCTGTCGAGACGTCTAGGTATGACTGGCCCAGAAGATTTATTTGAGGTGCCGAAAAATGTTTATGAAGTCGACTGTGATGACTTTAACAATCGCTTCGACTCACCCAAGGGCCACAGTTATTTTCTTACCAATGCGGCCGGAGATGTCAGCCCTGTGGTGCAACATATGGTGCATGCCATAAAGACCGGGCGCGTTAACCCCGCAGCCAGAAGCCATCGCTTAAGCTTATAGCTTGTGTGCTTGATATTGCCGTGGCTCGCGGGCAGGGGTTTAGCCCGCGGCTTGTCGCAGGCCTTTGTCGGGCTTATGGTTTTCTTTGGCTAGTTGGCTATCTGGGGAAATAGGGATGGGGCAGCAAACTATCGCCGCGCAGTGATGTTAATTGAGGTAACTTCAGTTGGGAATGTATCATTCTGAGTTGACCTTGATGTCGCTATAAGCTTGTATACTGCTCAGCCTAGGGTCTGTTGCCCGGTTTATAGCCTGTTGTGGAGAAAAATATGCTGCGCTTGGAATTAAAAAT
>JBFJVR010000487.1:0-2375 GCA_041624095.1 Oleiphilaceae bacterium | reverse complement strand
TACTCAAAATTAAAGGGAATCCCTTTACGGCCTCATGACCGGCAACTAATGCGCTATCCGTTCGCCTAAAGTGCGCCACAGGCACTCTCCATGCTCCCCTGCCCCATGTCCAACCGCCCTTCATCCTCAATCACCTTCTTGACGTTGTAGAGCGTACTCCGGCTAACGCGGAGCGTATCAGCCATATACGTTGCGCCTTTAGCAGAGGCCAAAAGCTGCCTGACAGGCTCAACATGCTCAATGTAAACCGGCTTCCTTCTCATGTATTTGTCCAAACTATCTCCCGACCTATTAAGGTACACTCACGACTATCTCCCCAATGAAAACTATACTATTTCATGAAAAATACTACGGGAAAGTTGAGAAATGTGGTGTTAGTGTCGATTCAACGAAAAGTTATCTGCTTTGGCCGCCTTGTGGTTAAAATTCGCAACTCCAATTTAAGATAAAACAGTGCTTGTCCTGCGCAAAGAATGGCTGTAGCTAGTAAAAGCGGTCGGCGGAGCGCTCGGGCGTTTTACGGCACAAACAGGAAGTTCAGGCTCCACTGGGGGGCGCTTGTTGCGGTTTCCGGCAATTTGAGGGCTTCATTCCGGCACGAAATCAAAAGTTACTTCGCATATCAATACGGTTCGAGGTTGCCGGTGATTGACGACAGGTTTGCATCCGCATCCGGCCCGATAGCCACCGCGGTGTGAGTATGTGTTCCACAGAATTCGGAGCGTCCCATTTAGTTATGAGCGCTGACGAAAAAGGCGACCACAAGCTAGTATAGGCCCAAGTGTGACCGTCGCGAATACCGAGCAAACAATTAGTTATCAATAGTTTTTGTAGGAACACTGGGCTACATTTTTACGTGTTAAATAGATATAAGTCAGGATGGCAAAGAATAATATTGCGGGTGACCCGAGAGGAAACGATGATGGCAGGTAATAAAACAGCCGAACAATACTTTCGTGATGCGTTTGAGCGCCTCAAAAAAAATGAGCCTATACATCTTCCCCTCGGTGCTAATGTGTGCGTAGTTAACGTCGCCCGCGAGGCCCTGAGAGATACTGGCAAGGTGAAAATTGATAAATTCCCTCTCTTGGTTCAAGAGATACTTGCATGTCAAGTCGAGGAAGAAAAGCAGCGATATGTACCCAACAAGAAGGTAATTCGCCCTGAACCTTTTTTGCATTCATTAGAGCGGATTCGCGCGCGGCACGAAAGTCACGTTAATGCAAAAATTTCGCATGCAGTGAATGAATACAAGCTTCAGATCGACCATCTCAACGCAGTTGTGGCTGCACAGAACGTGCTCATTGGCGATCTTCTGCGAAAGATAGAGCTCATGAGTGGAGAGCAGGTTTGAATATTTGCCCAGTGGACTTCCCTTGGACAGTGGAAAGACAAAGCCAATAAGGCTGGAAACGTAGTTTTTGTAGCTCCAGAGCGCGTCACTGAAAGGCTTGCCAGCGTTAAGGACGCTTTCGATGGTATGTTTATAGGAGGTTTTTGGTGAGTGAGGTAGGTGGCTCCGCACATGTAGCATCGCCAGAGGTTGTGTACGTGGATATGGACTTTGTCCTGTGCGATTTCATGACCACACACCTTGAGTACAAGGCGCTTTATCCCGAGCTGATGTACACACACAGCAAACCTGGGTTCTTTCTTGACCTAAACCCTATTGACGGTGCAGTAGAGGGCTTCCAGTGGTTGATGGAAAGCCCACACTTCGATCCCTATATCCTCACAGCCCCTAGCGTTAGAAACCCGCACTGCTATACAGAGAAGCGCCTGTGGGTAGAAAAGCATTTGGGCATAGCAGCTGCGTATCGGCTCATTATTAGCCCAAACAAAGCCCTTAATATCGGCGCCTACCTTATTGATGATAATTTAACGGGTAAGGGGCAGGACGGATTTGCCGGCGAGCTTCTTCACTTTGGCAGTGAGCGCTTTCCTGACTGGGATAGCGTGCTGGACTACCTGGGGCCCGAGCAGAAAAGACAAAAGAAAGGCGCATGAGCAACCAAGGCATTAAACAAAAGTGGGGAAACTGATTTTAAACCTTGGGAAACGCGCTGCGATGAGAGACTTAAAGCTTTGCAGCGCTTTTCCATAGCTCCCCAGAAATTTGGAGAGATCACATGCAAGAAGCGGTGGCCGTCGCCTTCTGGTAACAAGCGGACAGTCAAAAATCCCGATCTAGATGGAAGTCCTCTGTGGCGCTGGTATGGGGCAACGCCTCGAGGTTACCGCCAGATTCTACTTAGCATAAAAGTGTGAATGCATCACCGGTGGTTTTGGATCGCAAATACACTTGCTCCGTTCACGCCATCTTTTTTTGCAGCGTAGCTTGATCCAAATAGCCAGACATACGCATTTCATCCAGC